>CAYNTB010000061.1:7386-9116 GCA_964399905.1 uncultured Bacteroidales bacterium
GGTGGCATATATCGGGGTCATACTTGGGGCAGAGATATCAATTCCGTAATGCATCCTGCGGTATTTCAATATCGGATGGAAGCGCATTCCAAATCCCGAAACGATCCTTCCTTTATCTGTTTTTACGGGTTGAGTGGCCGGGATATGCAGCATCATGGCTTCCTTATTTTTAGCCATTTCAAAAACATCATCAAAAGATTTTGATTGCACATAAATCTGGCTTGTCAACTTATCCAGTTTCTCAGTGGTACTGATAACTGTACTCTTAGGACTGTAACCGTCCAGTTTTGCATAACGGTCAACACCGCCATAACCTGCTTTTCTGATTGAACTGGGAATGGGCTCGGCTTCAAGTATCACTCTGTAAATATTATCATCACGGTCCTGCATATCTTCTAAAACCATCGAAAGCTGGGCAATTCGATCATCCAGTAATTTAAACTGCATACGATATTGTTCCAGTTCCCGCTGTTGAGCCCTTTCTTTAGGCGATTCGAAAAAGTTATATGCCAAAACTATGATTAACAACGAAAATATTCCCCCTGCGGCCATGTATGCTAACCCCTTAATAATCATTGCTTTTGGGGTAAGCTTTACTTTTTCGTAGGATAATGACCTGGGGTTGTATTTATATCTTGCTGTAAACATATGTATGATAACGCAATTTTAGTTATTTTATTAGAAAATTAAAGCCTTTTGCACAAAATTAATTAAATAAACTAAATTTGCAATCGATTATGAATCTAAAAATTAACAAGCGCAGTGTTAATAAAACTATTGAATTAGAATGAAATCAGAACAGGTAAGACAAACTTTTTTAGACTTTTTTTCAAAAAAGGGCCATCAGATTGTTGAATCGGCACCCATGGTTATAAAGAATGACCCAACCCTGATGTTCACCAATGCAGGGATGAACCAATTTAAAGACCTGTTTCTGGGCAATTCTCCGATAAAATATAAACGCATTGCCGATACCCAAAAATGTTTACGCGTTTCGGGCAAACATAACGACCTCGAAGAAGTTGGACGTGATACGTATCATCATACCATGTTCGAAATGCTTGGAAACTGGTCGTTTGGTGATTATTTTAAAAAAGAAGCGATTGCATGGGCATGGGAATTATTGACTGAGTACTATAAGATTCCGGCTGAAAACTTATATATCACTGTTTTTGGAGGTGATGAAGGTGATGGCCTCGAACCGGATCAGGAAGCTTTCGGATTCTGGAAGAATATCGTGGCAGAAGACCGGATTTTATTTGGTTCAAAAAAAGATAATTTCTGGGAAATGGGAGATACCGGACCCTGTGGACCCTGCTCCGAAATACATATTGATATAAGGCCGGATGAAGAAAAAATTAAAGTTCCCGGAAAAGATCTTGTTAACAAAGACCATCCACTGGTAATCGAAATCTGGAACCTCGTATTTATCGAATTCAACAGGAAAGCTGATGGTAAATTGGTTTCTCTCCCGGCAAAGCATGTTGATACGGGCATGGGATTCGAACGACTGAGCATGGTACTTCAGGGTGTACGTTCAAATTATGATACAGATATTTTTCAGCCCATCATAAAAAATATTTCGAAATTATCAGGCAAAAAGTATGGATCGGATCAGGAAACCGATATTGCCATGCGGGTTATTGCCGATCACCTGAGAGCCGTCTGTTTTTCCATTGCCGACGTACAACGTCCGTCGAGTACCGGGGCTGGTTATGTAATCGGACGTA
>CAYNTB010000062.1:0-9062 GCA_964399905.1 uncultured Bacteroidales bacterium
GAATTATAAATTATAAATTATGAATTACGAATTACGAATTACGAATTATGAATTACGAATTACGAATTACGAAATGGATTATTTTTTTAAAGCTTTTTGGATTGATCCTATAATTTTAAGTAATTCTTCAACATCGGATAACAGTCCTTTACTTTCGGCAGGGCTTAAATACCCGGTATCGGTAAGTAATCTGATCCAGTAATGCGACTCACGTGTTTCTTTATAGGCAATCGTTAATTTGGCAAAAAAATCTTTTTTAGATTGTGCTCCAATTGCCTCTTCAATATTCGCTCCAATTGATGTTCCTGATCTCAGTAATTGTTTACTTAATACAAATTCTTTCTTTTCCTCCACTAAATACTTGTAGAGTTTTACCGTTCGGAGTGCGAATGCGTAGCTTTTGGCCTGAATTATGTTCTCAGATTTCATCTATCATTATATTAATTTGAAATTACGAATTACGAATTACGAATTAGAACGGCAAATAACCCTTATTTGTATTTTATATGTTCGTAATATGTATATGCTTCAATTTAGTTCAGTAGCTTCATTAGAGGATATTCGTAATTCGTAATTATCACAATCGTGATTAACTTTTAAATCTGCCTTCGCTTCAATTAATTCCTGTCATTTTATTAAAGGATCATTCGTAATTCGTAATTATCACATTCGTAATTAATTATGTTCGTAATTATCACAATCGTGATTAACTTTTAAATCTGCCTTCGCTTCAATTAATTCCTGTCATTTTATTAAAGGATCATTCGTAATTCGTAATTATCTTCATTCGTAATTGATTCTCTCAGGGTTTCACCGCTTCAATCAGTTGTATCAATTCGCCGGGTTTAAAAGGTTTGGCAAGGTATTCGTTCATGCCGGCACCAAGGCACATGGAGCGGTCGCGTTCCATTACATAGGCCGTAATGGCAATAATTTTAATCTGTTCCTTGATTTTATGGCTCATCTCGTATTTCCTGATCTCTTTGGTGGCTTCAATGCCATCCATCACCGGCATCTGGATGTCCATTAAAATAAGGTCGTACTTGTGTTGCATAAATAATTTGGTAGCCACTTCTCCATTCTCCGCAATGTCCACGGTGTGACCCTCTTTGCGTAAGGTTGCCAGTGCAAATTTTTGGTTCAACAGATTGTCTTCAACCAGCAGTATGTTTAAGGGTTTATGCTTTTTGTCTTTGGCAGGCATTTCTTTTTGTACAATGTCATCCACTTTTGGGTTTCTTTTCAAAGTGGCGGTAAACCAGAAGGTTGAGCCTTTCCCTTCCTGGCTTTCAACACCAATTTCGCCGTCCATAAGGGCGGTAAGATTCTTGGCAATGGCAAGTCCAAGTCCGGTTCCACCATATTTACGGGTAGTGGTAGAATCAATTTGTGAAAATGCCTGGAAGAGTTTTTCCTGACCCTGTTTTGATATTCCGATGCCCGTATCGATCACGCTGAATTTTAAGACCGTATGGTCTTTATCAGATTTTAAGGTGTCAATTTTAATGGTAACATTGCCTTCTTTGGTATATTTAATGGCGTTATTCGTAAGATTGATCAGGATTTGTCTGAGTCGCGACTGATCGCCAATGTATGCGTTCGGAATGCCACTTTCAAAACTGGTGTAAAGTTTAATGCCTTTACCACGGGCTTTCATTTTAAGCAGATCGATCACCGCATTAACTTCTTCTGTCAGGCTGAATTTATTTTCTTCAAGGACAAGCTGTCCGGCTTCTATACGTGATAAATCAAGGATGTCGTCGATAATGGTAAGCAGGTTGTTGCCCGATAAATTAATAATGTCCAGAAACTCACGCTGCTCATCCGAAAGATCAGTCTGTTTCAAAACATTGTACATGCCAATGATCCCATTCATCGGGGTTCTGATTTCATGGCTGATATTTGCCAGGAACATCGATTTAAGCTGGTTCGAAGAATCCACTTTTTCCTGGTATTCCTTCAATTGGCTTTCAAGCACCTCAATATGCTTCTTCAGTTCCTTAATCTCTTTTTTTAAACTTTCGTTAGATGTATCCATGATCTTAATGGCAATTTAAGTTTAACTTTTTTTTGTAATCCCGATATGTTTAAAAATTAAATTGATGAGTTCGTTTTTATTCACAGGTTTTGCGATGTAATTGTCGAAACCTGCATCCAACAATCGCTCTCTGTCGCCGGCCATTGCATAAGCAGTTTGTGCAATAAAGGGCACATATTTGTATTCTTTCCATCGTTTTTTAACTTCATTCATCAGTTTAATTCCATCCCAGGGAGCCGGCAGATTAATATCAAATAACATAACTTCAAAAATAACACCTTTATTATACGCATTTTCAATAATCTGAAGGGTGTCATCTCCATCAACAGCCAGCGAATTTTCACCAACTTTATCCAGCATTTTGCTCAAAACAAGCCGGTTCATACGGTCGTCTTCTACAATAAAAATATTAATTTTTTTGTCTTCGGGTTGATCCTGAATGCTTACTATTTCAGGTATGGCTTTCTCAGTAACAAGCTCTGGGGCTTTTTCTTCGCTGGTTCTTAATATGATTTTTACAGTGGTACCAACCCCTTTCTTTGATTCGACCAGTATATCACCCTTCATTAAAGAGATCAGCCTTTTAGCCAGGGGCAATCCCAGTCCGGCACCCTGGTAGTTTCGCGAGTAACCCAGACTTTCCTGCCTGAATGCTTCAAATACGTGATCTATGTATGAATCATCAATACCGATACCGGTGTCTTTTATCGAAACGATCACGATATTATCCGCAGCATCGAATTCCGTAATAACGTTAATAAAACCTTTGTCGGTGTATTTAACTGCATTATCAATAATGTCGCTGATGATTTTTGTGATATTGTGTTCGTCGGCCAGTACTTCAGGAACTTCACTGTATTTGGTGTTAAACTTTAATTTCTTTTCATTGGCCTTGAATTTGTATAAAACCGAAACACTTTCAATGATCTCATTCAGCCTGCAAGGTGCCAGTTTTACTTCCATATCGTTGGCTTCGATACGACTGATGTCGATGATATTGTTTGGCAGGTGAAGGAGGCTGTCGCCACTCGCCTGTATCCCACTCGCGTATTCGTATAGTTCCTGGTTCTCCATAATCGAGAGTTCGGTCACAAGTAAATTTGAAAAGCCGATAATGCCGTTCAGCGGTGTTCTGATTTCGTGGCTCATATTCGAAAGAAATGCATTTTTGAGGTAGTTGGCATCTTCGGCATTTTTTAATGCTTTTTTAAGATCAATGTCTATTTCTTTACGTTTGTGAAGTTCCTCCCGGATGTCTTCTGTACGCTTGGCCACCGCTTTTTCTAAGGTCTGTTTGTCTTTGTCCAGTGCTTTATTCAAACTCTCAATTTCCTGTTTTCGCTCCTGGAGCAATAATCGAAGTTCCTTAATATGTTTCCTTTTTCTGAAATAATGCAGAAGGATAAAAAAGATCAAGATCAAGCAAAACGAGGCAGTAATTATCAAATATGTTTTGTATTCAGAGCTTTTTCCGCTTATTTGGTTTTGCAACTGTTGTATAGATAATATTGATTTTGTTTGACGGATATCGGATTGAAGCATTTGTGATTCATATTGCTTCCTGTTTATGAATTCGATCGCTTTTTGATGGTATCCGGCACTTAGTTTAAGGTGTTGCAATGATAAATTGAGCTTGCCCTGTTTTTCGTAAATCAATGAACTTCCTTCATAACTTTGACTTTTAAATTCGTTTATAAAATCTGAGTCATCCATTTCATTTACCTCCATAAAATATTCAAGTGCTTTCGAATATTGGGTTTGATTCAGATAAATGCTTCCTAAATGAACCGAACATGCTGCCCGAATAGCCTGAAGCTGATCTTCACTGGCATAGCTAAGACTCTTTTCAAAGGCAATGATCGCCTCAGCATCATTTCCCTGACCGTAAAGTACTTCTCCAATACTTAAATAATTAATTGCCAGTTCTTTGTTGTTCTTATGAGCCTGGAGCAATAAATTTGCTGACTGATAGTACAGCAGTGCCTTTCCATAATCGATAATTTTAGCATTATTGCCGAGTTTGGTGAAAATCTGGGCAGCTATAGTTGTATTTGCTGTTGATTGGGCAATTTCCAATGCCCGGTTCAGATATGAATTTGCAGAATCATAGTTGGCCATTCCTGAATAGGCGTCCGCAACTAAGATCAGGCTCATAAGTTGTTCGTTGTTTGATGAATGCTTAAGCAGGGCCAGTGCTTTTTTTGAATTTTCCAGGGCATCCGTATATAATTCAGTCTTCAGATAAAGTTTTGCGAGGGCGTTATTCAGATCGAAAAGCTGCAATTCGTTGGAAGTTTTGAGGCTGTTTTGTTCGGCAGCAATCAGGTATAAAGCAGCAAAAGAGAAATCAGAATAGGTTAAATGTTTGATCCCCGCTTCAATCATTTGAATCAAATCTTCTTCGTGATTGATTTGTAAAGGCATTGCTTGCGGATTCAGGCTGTCTGTCCAAATGGCATCCTGAAAAGGAGCAGCGTAAGATGTGTTTATCACAATAAATACGATAAATATGATGTATTGTAATTTTTTCATCATTTTATTTTTTGTGTGCAATAAAAAGGATCTCCTCTTTGTTTATGGCATATTTATCAATGTCATCCATTTGCCAATCGCGGTATGGATGAATTTCCTCAACCCTAAAGCCGGCAGTTACGCACGTGATCGAATTGTCCAAAATATTTCTCTCTTTCTTGGGGGTCGGTAATTGAAAAGTCCTCATAGGTTTCTGTAAGAACTCTTGATACCGGCACCTGCAATATGGCCCAGCCCCCTGGTTTAAGAACCCTGAAAAGTTCTTTCATAGCCTGTATATCTTCTTCAATATGTTCCAGCACATGATTACAGAAAATGATATCGAAGCTGTTATCAGGCAGATCGATCTTACGAATATCAATGATTGAGATATCTTTAGAATAATAAAACCCTTCATGATATTTGATCCCGTCTTTATATTCAATTCCGGGCAAAGTCCTGATCAAAGCTTTTAGGCTTCCGGAAGGGGCAATGTGCAGCAGCTTTTTATGGTCGGTAAAAAAACTGGTATGATGTTTCAGGTATAAGTAAATGAGCCGGTCCCGGTCGGTAGAATAGCATCGCGGGCAAATACAATTGGCTCGCCTGCCGGCACCAATAATTTGTTTTTCTTTTATCACGGGCAGATCATAACCACCTGCTAATAACCTCCTGAAATTGCTTTTGCAAAAGGGGCATTGGTAATTGCTTCCGTAAAAGTAATATGATTGAGTGATTTGCCAAAAACCCCTGAGTTTTTTGCCTACTGAGTATGGGATGTATTTTTTTAAAGCTGATTTCATTGAGTGCCTGTTTAGTGCATATTATTCATTGGGTTATCTTAAATAATGATCAGTTTTTCACTGAAACGCCCCAGCTTGCATTCCATGACCAAAAAATAGAAGCCTGCTTCAAAATCGGATCTGTCAAGTTCAATCTGCTGTTTGCTCTCGAGCTGGTTTTCATCGCGTAATAGTTTAATGTTTTTGCCGAGGGCATCAATGATATATATCTTCACATTCATTGGCTCAGGCAAATCATAGCTTAAAATTGCAGAAACTTTTAAAGGGTTCGGTAATATGAGTGGTTCAATTTTTTCACGCTTATCTGAAGGCTCATTAATTCCGTTAATCGATTCCTGACTCTCAAAGGCCCCAATATCGTAGGCCTGTCCAAAAGGCCGTGGCCTGCCCAGAATATCTGAAGTTAAATTATACACGGCAAGGTTCATACCTGTATTAACTGCCGGTGATGATGGCTGAAGGTCAAAGTTATCATTTGAAGCATTTATGAAATTAACATCAGAAATTGAGGGTTTAAGTAAATTATTGGATTGGATAAAATTGATACCCGATGAAAGGCTAAAATAAGAATCATCTCCGAGAACACTGTAAGCACCAGGGTTTACAATAATGTTGTTGTAAATTTTATAACTCCCGATTGAAAGATTGGTAAGTTTTAAACCGAAGGTCCGCGGACTGATAATTGTATTGTTGTAAATACGTAATTCTGTATTTGTCTGCGTTTCAACGGTTCCCACCCAAATTGCATGTTTTTGAAAATTAGTTGCCGGCTGATTGCTTTGATAAGATTTACCGGCCCTTACAATCAGGTTGTTAAAAATATTGTGATTTCCGAAGCCGAGTACATCAATTCCATCACCTTTTCCATCAAAAATCTGATTGTTGTAACAGTCGCAATTACTGCCTCCTCCTATCAGAATTCCACTCATTTGGTAGTTGGTTTCACGATAGGAATCGTTTCTGATAATGTTATTGTAAATTTTACAACCGCTAATGGCAGAACTTACCTGAATCCCATCCCAGCCTGTATTTTCAACGATATTGTTATAAATTTCCACACCTTCGATAACATGTGGCAATACAACGGAACCATTGCAAGGATATGTATTGGGATCAGCAACAATGGTTTGGCCTGTATATTTTGAACTCCCCACATAAAATCCTTCATCTGCAATATCATGTAAATAACAGTCATGAATTTTGATATTGAACATTGTAAATTTATCTCTTGTAATCAAATTATTGCAATCTCCCTGAAAAGGTTCGGTTTTTGCGTAAATACCGGCGATGGGGATGTTGGCAATTTCAATATTTTCGATTTCAATATCTGTACTCTGGTTGTCAATACTGATTCCGGCACCCTGATCAACATATGAAATGTAAATTCCGTAACGGATGGCCGGATTTGCGGCACCACTTAATTTAACATGTGAACAATGATCGAATTTGATCCCATAAAAATGGGGTGTAACGATTTCGACCTGCCCGCCCGAATTGGTAATAACAATGGGTTTTTCAGCGGTTCCATGTATGTTTTTAAAGAGTAGATAATTGCGTTGTATTCTACTTTCAAGGCAAAGGGTATCTCCCGGAGAATATTGTCCGGCACCATCAATTATTAATACGTCCTGATTAATAAAATGGCAATTGGATTGCCCCCAAATATTGTTGCTCAATATAATGATTGAAGCAATAATTAAAATGAGGCGCAAGCTGATAATTTTCCGAGGCATGATGTATTCCATAATAACCGTTTCGCAATCCTCTTTCTAAACTCTTTTGGGTTGTAAAAAGTTTCAGGAATCGGACTTTATTTAGTAAATATAATAAAATTATATGATGATATACGGGCTAAAAGCGATCGTATAATATCATTAATTTAAATTAGCATACAAATATCATTTGATATTTGTCGGGTATTTTGGATTAATGGGAGTTGACAATTTACTTGCCTCTTTTTGCTCTTTCCCAGTTTACAGACTGTTGTCCTTTAATAAACCTTCGGAAACCCAAAAATACTGATAAATTCATAATGAAAAAATAGTATGGGATAAAAAAGATTTTGATTTTTATTTTCCGGTTCTCGAGATACCAGCCAAAAAGGGCTGTTAAATAGAAAAGTATTTGAGCCCAAAACAAGTAGGTAAATAAGTCTGCAAAATTGAAAAACCCTGATTTGTAGGTAATAATAGTGTTGAATATCAACAATAAAGGCAAAGATAGTGGTGCCAGTGTCCAGCGCAGTACCCGATGCGAAATAAACTGAAATGAGAGCAATCCATATTTAAAAATGTTAAAGATGCCTTTGAGGCGGATAATGGATTGTAATCCCCCGGCCGAAATCCTGATTTTGCGTTTGAGTTCTTCTTTAACATTTGCAGAAGCTGTTTCGATGGCATAGGCTTCAGGATCGTACTGGATGGTATATCCTTTCATGGCAACACGGAGCGAGATGATCATGTCATCGAGCAAGGTGTCGTTTTCAACATGCTGGTATAATTCAGTGCGTATTGCAAACAGCTCACCGGCAGCTCCAACAACTGAGTATAGTTCAGCATCCCATTTTTTTAAGGTCGATTCATATTTCCAGTAAATGCCTTCGGTGCCTGCGGCTGTGTCTTTATCTTTTTGATAAATTCTTTTTTCGCCCGATACACAACCCACTTTTGGATCACTGAATAAATTTACAATTCGCCTGATCGATTCTTTGCCCAGCATGGTATTACCATCCGAAAAAATTACAATGGGTGTTTTAACAAATTGAAGGCCACGATTCATAGCCCCGATTTTTCCACCCCTGGCATCTTCATGATAAACCTCGACGCCCTGGTCTGCATATTTTCTCAAAATTTCAGGCGTGCCGTCATTCGATCCATCAGTTACCCACACCTGACGAACCTTTTCGTGTGGATATTCAAGTTCTAGAGAATTTTTAACCTTTGCATCCACATAATCCTTCTCGTTATATGCAGCTACAAAAAGTGTCACTTCCGGTTCATAATCAGAAACCGGAGTTTTCTTCTTTCCACGATTAAAAAACCGCTTCAGTTTTATGATGATAAACAAGAGCAGTCCGTAACCCAGGTAGGCATAAAAAACGATGAAAAGAAAAAGCCAGAATAGAATTTTTAAAGTTATCATGGTGCCGATAATTAGTTAAACCTTTTTTGCTAACATATTAAATTCGTCAATTTTTTCAAACTGAAATGTAGAATATTTATTCAATAAATCTTTGATGCTTTGTTCGCCCGAATGCTTAGTCTCAATGATCAGGGTCATTCCCTTGTTTTGAGATATTAGATTCTGCATTCCTCTTAAAACTTCTGTTTCCATTCCTTCCACATCAATTTTAATGAGGATGTTGGTCGCTGAAATTATGTTAGGAAGTTCCAAATGATCAAAGTTCTCGATCTGAACTTCAATTTGCTCCCCCCTTTTTTTTAAAGGGTTTTTACCGGATGCCCCGGGTTTGAGCGGATAAAAGTTAAAACGACTTGTTTCGGCTTTTTCACCCAATCCAAAGCGGTAAGGGATGATAAAGTTTTCGAGTTGATTTAATTCAATGTTTTTAACAAGACTGTTGTAATTGGTTTCAATGGGTTCAAAAGCGATTGTGGATAGTGCTCTTTTTCCCGCAATGATGCTGTAGGTGCCGATGTTTGCCCCAACATCGATAAACAGATCGAAAGCGGGTATTATATTTTTAAATC
>CAYNTB010000063.1:0-413 GCA_964399905.1 uncultured Bacteroidales bacterium
GGGTGTCACCCCTCACTTATCTAAAAAGCAATTCCTCTACTCCCTCCACCAAAAATTCAGTTCAGCCTGTTTTTCAAGAGTTATAATTTCGTTTGGTTTGGGCGTAATTGGTTTAAAGGTTTTATTTTCGGAGGCTTTTAAAAACCTTTCAACGGGTTCGATCCAGGGATGGATGCTCAGTTTAAATTTGCCCCAATGGATGGGAACCACCCATTGAGCATTTACCTCCGCTGCCGCCTGTGCCGATTGCTCGGGCAACATATGAATGGCTTCCCAATCGATATTATACTGGCCACATTCAATAAATGCCAGGTCGAAAGAACCAAATTTTTCTGCCATCTTTTTAAAGCCGTTAAAATAGCCCGAATCGCCGCTAAAAAAGACCTTCTTATGTTTGCCCAGCAAAGCCCATC
>CAYNTB010000063.1:452-9056 GCA_964399905.1 uncultured Bacteroidales bacterium
TGTCAGTCCGCGTCCCGAAAAATGCCGTGAAGGGGTTAAGACAAATTTTAAATTTTCGTTAAAAATGGTCTCATCCCACCAATCCAATACCGTGATTTTATCTGCTGAAATTCCCCATTTCTTTAAATGCACCTCTACGCCAAGCGGAACATAAAACTTCTGTACTTTTTCCTTTAATCGGACCATGACATCATAATCCAGGTGATCGTAATGATCGTGCGAGATCAGCACCGCATCGATATGGGGCAACTGATCGACCGACATTTTATACTGATAATCGAATTCAGCGGGGCCGATCCATGAAAACATGGAAGCCCGTTTGCTGAATACCGGATCGATCAGCAAATTTTTGCCTTCTATTTGAATCAGAACCGAGGAATGTCCGAACCAGCTAAATTTAATTTCTGAGGGAATATCTGAATAAGCAAAATCTAGAGCATTGAATGGAGTTGTTGCAATGGGCCGCTCAGGTCTTCGCATTGTCCCTTTTTTAAAAAATTCTTTCATGGTTTCCCACCTGGGTGCCGCCATTGCAGTCGGGACCGGATTTATAAAATGCTTCCCGTTAAAATTTGAAGAAGCAATTAGTTTTATTTTGTCCTCCTTTCGTAAAACACCGCCCAAACGGGGGTTAAAATAATAAACAAAAAATCCGGCAACCATAATCGTTGCAATAATGATAAATACAGTCATAAGTAAGCGCTTTAAACTTTTTTTCATCCTAATTTCTGAGGTAATAATCAGGTAGCTGTTGTAAATTAATCAGGTGGTAAACAAAGGCATATTTCACAATTTGTTTATTTCGGATCACCGGGATGGCATTTATGAATTCTATTTTTTCGAAGTCATCTGCATAAAAATCTTCAGGATCGTTAAAATCATTGCTCATGGTCAGGTAGTAGGCACTCATTCCTTTCTGAATTCCACCCCTTTTTTGATTGATCCAGGCATATTTATGAATCCGTTCCAGATTGCCCAGGGCATATAATTTTATTCCCAGCGGCCTGGCCACATAATAATCAAGATGCGCAGCCGGAAACCATCGCTGAACAATTATATTAGGGGCAGATATTGTGGTGTCATTATTCAGTATCTCTTCAAAACCATCTTTTACCTGATCCCATCCATACATATCGAGGCTAAAATCTGATTTGCCTTTGGTTTTCATTTCCGTCGCATGGTCGAGAGATATCCATCCATAATTAACCTGTCCCACCCCAAAAATCAAAACAGCGATCACAAGCACTACTGATAGTTTCAGCGGCCATGGAAAATCGGATTTGGGGAATTTTTGCGCCAGCCATATTGCCGGGAAAATCAACAGGCTCATATAGGCCGGACCGGTCCAATGCGGCAAAGTAGTCCTGAAGAATGAAACTCCCCAAAAAGCAAGGATGAAAGGTACGGTGAGGAATAAGATCAATTGCTGATATTCTGTTTGAATATTCAGCCGTTTTCTGATAATGGCAATCAGTGCTACAAAAGTGACCAGCACAACAAGCGGGTTATTATACATGATTTCCCCGCTGAACTCCCTTAAAAATGAAGAATAATTAAGGGATACATTGGAAGTTAAAATGCGTGCCCCATGAAACGAAAAACTGATAAAATCGTTTTGAACATTCCAAATGATGAGGGGCAGGCTCACCAATGCCGTAACTAATATCGAAAGATATAAAGTTTTGGTTTTAAACCATTTTCGTTCAAAAAACAGGATATAAAGCCCGAAACCACCCCATAAAAAAACGGAAGTGTATTTCGACAGCATTGCCAGTCCGATGGTGAATCCGGCATAGATTAAATATTTCTTTTGACGCTCAAAATGGGTCTGCTTAGAAACCACCTGAATTAATAAGTACAGGCTCATCAGCCAGAAAAAGGTTTGTGGAGCATCCGGCAGGATAAAGATACCTGCAATAACAGAACAGTAAATGGAACTGATATAAAGCAAAACGGTGTATAACCCGACTTTATGATTTTTCAGTTTGATGGCAATCAAATAAATGATCCAAATGTTAACTGTTCCCAAAATAATTGAACCGAGCCTGATAAAAAATTCCGAATCCAAGGTTAAATTCAGGCTAAATACCTGGATGACCCATCCGAGCATGGGGGGATGGTCAAAATGGCTCAGGGCCGGGTATAATGCATAGGTCCAATAATAAACCTCATCATTGCCAAAATCGATGAACCCGGCAATAAAAGATCTTATAATGGCAGAAACCAGTATGATGATCAGAACAATTTTATCATAACGACGATTGATGGTCATGAAGTTCTCCTAAATTGAATACTCTTGGCTATTTTAACGACCAGGTAAAACAAGAAAATTAAAATCAAGGCAGCTGTGACCCTAAAAATCCAGGTATTCATTTTTTGTTTGCCCTTTAGTTCGGGCATTTTTAAATCCTGATCATATCTTGCCAACGGATTCAGAAAAAACTTATTTCCATTATCATAAAAAATCTCAATACGGATATAAGTGTCACTTTCCTTAAATATATATTGGGCGGCTATTTGATTTTTAACTGATTCCATTAATTTGCCATCCTGCCCGATAAATCTGATCTCGGCCGCCATGCGGTCGGTGGCAACCCTGATGGTATCCCCATTCAGTTTAACATATTTTAAAGTGGCAATATCTTTTAATTTTTCTTTTTTTATCTCGAAAGAATCACCCAGTGCACGATGTATCTGGGCCCCGAAAGCCTTTCCTTTTTTTAGCGAAGAAACTATATTTTCGCGCTTGATCTCTGCTACATTGATGAAAGTGCAAAACTGGCCGATCTGATCCGGATTGGTAATATCATGTGCGTCATCATTACTCAGTACCGTTGCATAATGTCCGGTTGACAATGCTGTATCCCAGTAATCCAATGAAAACCTGAAACCATTGAGTGCTTCAATTCCATCATAATTAGTCAGGTATTTAAAATCTTCCGGTTCATTACCGCCTCCGAACCTTGGATGGGCAATATAAACCAAATCATTGGTCACCTGCAAGCGGTTCAGGATTTGTTGTTTGTGATGATTGCTTTGATAAAAAAAATAATCGAACCAATCCACTTCTTCGGCACCAATGCACACCTGATGATTTTTAAAAATACCATATCCATGTTCGTAAACCGGGATGTAGGAAGGTTTATTTTCCCCATAGCGGTTTATTTTCATATAATCAGAAGTGGCAATCACATCATATTCCAGCATACTATAAATACTGTCGATGTTCTCATTTGAGTTTTTTCTACCATCAGTAATGCCCTTCCATGCATAGGATTGTATTTGAAAATTTGCCTTGATCCATGCAGTAGAATCCATGGTTTGATAAGGGTTATATATATTATTTCCGGCAAATTCCGAAGGATTATCAAAACGGTAAATTGCCGTACTTAGATAAGGGATCCACAAGAGTATGATTAAGAGTAAAACCAGGATCGTTAGAAGCTTAATCATATTATAAATAACTCGGAAAATGTTCATGATCATTCAAAGTTTTATACAAAGATAAATTAAAACTGAATCAATTGTTCATCTTATCATTTTTTGAATGTTACAGGCCCATTATAAAAAATATTCCCAAAATGGGAACCTTCCAGATAAATATCAGTATAAGAGTGTATTCTCATTTTTGGAAACAATTTCAAGAATGAAAATCAAGATTTAAAACGAATCTTATGGATACTTTAAACGTTTTCATTGTTGAAGATGATGAATTTTATGGAGAGATGCTGAAGCATCATCTGTCCAAGAACCCGGATTATGAAGTAACGCTTTATAAATCCGGTGCCGAATGCATTGCCAATTTGCATCAAAAGCCCTCCGTAATTTCGTTGGATTTTTCATTGCCCGACATGACAGGGCATGATGTACTTAAAAAAATTCAAAACTTTAATCCGGAAATACCTGTTATTATCGTTTCGGGCCAGGAAGAAATATCAACAGCTGTTCAATTATTAAGAGAGGGAGCTTATGATTATATTGAGAAAAATGATGATACCAGGGCCCGGCTTTGGAATGTTCTTTCAAAAATAAAAGAAAATGTAGGATTAAAGGAGGAAATTAATGAATTAAGAGAGGAGATCGGACAAAAATACAGGTTCGACAAGGCCATAAAAGGTAAAAGCCAGGCCATAAAAAATATATTCACCCTTATTCAAAAAGCTGCGAATTCTAATATAACCGTTTCCTTATCAGGCGAAACAGGAACCGGTAAAGAACTAGCTGCCAGGGCAATACACTATAACTCTTCCCGTTCAAAAAAACCATTCATTGGGATAAATGTTTCGGCAGTTCCAAGAGAACTTATTGAAAGTGAGTTATTTGGCCATGAGAAAGGATCGTTTACGGGTGCAAACAGCCGGAAGATCGGTAAGTTTGAAGCCGCAAACAAAGGAACACTCTTTCTGGATGAAATAGCAGAAATGGATTTGAATATGCAAACCAAACTTCTGAGGGTATTGCAGGAAAGAGAATTTAACAGGGTTGGCGGAAATGATATGATAAAAGTAGATGTCCGGCTCATTGTTGCAACCAACAAAAATCTGACAGAAGAAGTACAAAAAGGCATGATGCGTGAAGATTTATATTACCGATTGCTGGGTTTGCCCATCGAAATGCCCCCCTTGCGCCAGCGGGGTGATGACATTATTGTATTGGCCAAGTATTTTTTGGAAGAATACGGTAAAGAAAACAAGGTAGCTGTGCCATCAATATCCGTTGAAGCCTCAGAGAAACTACTTAAATATCCTTTTCCGGGAAATGTACGCGAACTGAAGGCCATCATCGAACTGGCGGCAGTTTTAGCAAACGACAACCTTATCCAGGAGACTGATATCACTTTCAATTCGGCTCATGGAACCACCGATTTTTTGATCGAAGAAGATACTTTACAGGGTTACGAACGAAAAATCATCAAATATTACCTGCAAAAATACAATAGCAATGTAATGGAAGTTGCCAGAAAATTGGACATTGGGAAATCAACCATATACCGGATGCTTAAAAATAAAGACATTTAATCAAGCACGTTAATGGGTGAAATTAAAAAATACAAACTCGACCGGATTATAGCATTTATTGGGGATGATGATGAAATGATGCATAAAATGATAAGCATCTTTTTAACAAACGGACCGGAATTGTTAGCAAATCTCCATGAAAACATTGCACTTAAAAATTACCCCAAAGTTGAGTTTTATGCGCATAAATTAAAATCCAGTATCGATCATTTCAGCATTGAATCATTAAGCTCCGAAATACGGCAAATGGAAAAATATGCCAGAGAAAAAACCAGGCTGGAAGAATTGCCGGATTTGATTCAAAAACTTGACATTGAACTCCTTGAGGTTATGAATCAGCTTAAAACAGATTTCAACATTCAATAAGCTACAAAGGTATATTCCCATGTTTTTTGGCCGGATTTGATTTGCTTTTATTGCTTGTCATTTCCAGGGCCCCAATTAACTTATTGCGCGTTTGTTTTGGATAAATAATTTCGTCGATATATCCCAGTTCGGCAGCTTTATATGGGCTGGCAAATTTATTCCTGTAATCTTCAACTGCTTTTTGCTTTTGCTCATCTGTAAGTGCATTTCTGAATATAATATTTACGGCTCCATCGGCACCCATAACGGCAATTTCGGCTGTTGGATAGGCATAATTTACATCTGCTCCGATGTGTTTACTCGACATTACATCGTAAGCACCGCCGTAAGCCTTACGGGTAATCACGGTAATTTTTGGAACAGTGGCCTCGGCAAAAGCATACAATAATTTTGCACCATGCTTTATGATACCACCAAATTCCTGTGTGGTTCCGGGTAAAAACCCGGGCACATCTTCAAACGTAATGATCGGAATATTAAAAGCATCGCAAAAGCGAACAAAACGGGCTCCTTTGATGGAAGAATTGATATCCAACACTCCTGCCAGATATGCAGGCTGATTGGCAAGAATTCCAACGGACCGGCCACCTAAACGGGCAAAACCGATCACGATATTTTGTGCATAATGGGGCTGAACCTCAAAGAAATTATGATCGTCAACAACAGTGGTGATCAAATCCAGCATATTATAAGGTTTATTGGGATCGGCCGGTATCAAATTTTGCAGTTTCTCATCTTCCCTTCTGATATCATCGCTACAAGCCTTGAGAGGCGCTTCTTCCATATTATTGGAAGGAATATAGCTGAACAATTCCCGGATCATCATCATGGCCTGTTCATCATCATCGGCCATAAAATGTGCCACTCCACTTTTCGAATTATGGGTCATTGCACCTCCCAGTTCTTCCTTGGTCACTTCTTCATGCGTAACTGTTTTGATCACATCTGGGCCGGTAACAAACATATAGCTTGAATCTTTCACCATCAAAATAAAATCAGTCATGGCAGGAGAATAAACGGCACCGCCCGCACAGGGCCCAAGCACGGCAGATATTTGAGGCACAACGCCCGATGACATCACATTTCTGTAAAAAATATCAGCATAACCGCCCAAACTTTCCACACCTTCCTGTATCCTTGCACCTCCTGAATCATTCAATCCGATAACCGGTGCCCCCATTTTCATGGCCAGATCCATGACCTTTATTATTTTATTGGCATTGGCACGGCTGAGCGTTCCCCCGAAAACTGTAAAATCCTGGGCAAATACATAAACCAAGCGCCCATCAATTTTACCATATCCGGATACGACTCCGTCACCAAGTATTTTGTTTTTGTCGATTCCAAAATCAGTGGCACTATGTGTTACAAACTTATCCAACTCAACAAAAGTTCCGCAATCGAGCAGTAATTTTACACGCTCCCTGGCTGTTAAGCGGCCTGCTTTATGCTGTCTTTCAAGCCTTTCTTTTCCTCCACCCAATTCGGCATCTTTATTTAATTGCTCAAATTGATCAAATTTATTTTTCAGATCTGTCATATCAATATTTTTATTCGATGATAATTAATGTTTGGTGCCCGTCAACAACATCTCCTTCTTTTACCAACACTTCTTTAATTAACCTGTCATTTTTAACTTTATATTCACTTTCCATTTTCATGGCTGAAATGATAATAACCGTATCTCCGGCTTTTACTTTATCCCCGGCTTTTACCAGCACTTTAACCACTTTCCCGGGCATGGGGGTCGAAATAACGTTAGTGTCATCACCATCGCTTTTTATCCTGCTTTTCAGGTATTTGCTTTCGGCATCAATAATTTCAACATCAAATGAATTATATAAGGTGTTTACCAGATAATTTTTACTTGATCCGTTTTCGATTAACTCAATATTGTAGGACACATCATTGAGAATGATGGAATACACCCCTCGTTCAACCATTACAACGTCGGCTTCAATTTTTTTGCCATCAATTGAAATCAGGACTTTATTTTTATCCCGCTCCAGAAGTTCAATCTCAGCAATCCGATCATTAATTTTTATTTCGTACGACATAAAATTTATTTTAGCTGTTAGAAGCGCAAGACATTTTTCTTGCGTCCGAAATCTTTCCAGTTATTTCCTAATTTGTGTTTAATTTTTTCAGGTTGAACACAATTTAATTTATCGAGATAGTCGATAAATGCAGCAATCATGGAAACCTCTTCACAAGTTCCTGTGCATGCTGTTTTTTCCATTAAAAAGTCATAGTTTTTTTCAATAAAGTGCGTATTATAATTCCCTGATTTAAAATCCGGGCAATCCATAATGCGCTCCAAAAATCCAATGGAAGTTTTAATTCCGGTAATTTTATAGTTGTACAATGCCCGCCGGAGCCTTGCGATGGCTTCATCACGAGTTTTTGCCCAGACTATTAATTTTGAAATCAAGGGATCGTAATACATCGGGATTTCATAACCTTCGTAAACATATCCATCGTGACGCACGCCTAATCCCAATGGCTCCGAAATATGCTTAATCACACCGGGGCTCGGCATAAAATTATTATCGGGATCCTCGGCATAAATCCGGCACTCGATCGCGTGGCCATGCTGACGCAATTCCTCCTGTTTGAAGGATAAAACCTGGCCATTTGCAATATTAATTTGTTCCTTTACAAGATCGACCCCAACCACCCTTTCGGTAATCGGGTGTTCCACCTGTAATCGGGTATTCATCTCCAGAAAATAATAATTCAGGTTGTCATCAACAATAAATTCGATGGTTCCGGCACCGACATAATCCACAGCTTTAGCTGCAGCCACTGCCTTCTCTCCCATTTCCGCCCTGATTTTATCATTCATTAACGGAGAAGGTGTTTCCTCCACTACTTTTTGATGCCTTCTTTGAACCGAACATTCGCGTTCAAAAAGATGAATCGCATTTTTATGCTGATCGGCCAATATCTGAAATTCAATGTGGTGCGGTGATTCAATGTATTTCTCGACATAAATGGCATCATCGCCAAAAGCGGTCATTGCCTCCGATTTTGCGCCGTTTACTGCACTCACAATTTCAGCTTCCGTTTTTACCAACCTCATTCCTTTTCCACCTCCTCCGGCAGAAGCTTTTACCATCACAGGCAATCCTATTTTCTTGATCACTTCAATGGCAGAATCGGCATCCTTTAATGGCTCCGTAGTACCAGGGACCACAGGCACATTGGCGGCAATCATGGT
>CAYNTB010000064.1:0-7725 GCA_964399905.1 uncultured Bacteroidales bacterium
CTTTTAACTTTTGTCTTTCATCCTTTCAGAAGCAAATATAAGTAAATTGATATTATATGGTCCTCCAACTCTTATGCTTAAAATGGTATTTATTTTTGTAATTTTGCCGCGATTTTAAATATTTTAATCGAGCATTTTGGAGCTAAAAAACCTTCTGGACAATTATCAGGGAAGTCCCTATTTCAGGCAATTTCAGGAATATCTGCAAGCCGATAAAAGCAATATCTGTTTAAAAGGTTTGGTGGGCTCGTCTTTATCCTTATTTGCCGCAAAAAGCATTAGCGAATTTCAGGCCTTACATGTTTTTCTTATGCCCGACAAGGAAACAGCTGCTTATTTTGCCAATGATTTGGAAGGAATTTTTGGTGAAAAATTTGCCACTTTTACAAAAAAGAAAATCCTGTTTTTTCCTACCTCCTACAAACATCCTTATCAGATCGAATCGACCGATAATGTGAATTTACAAATGCGGACAGAAGTACTAGAACGTATCGGAACCACTGTTCGCCAAACAGCAGTTGTAACTTATCCCGAAGCACTTGCCGAGAAAGTTGTGAGCCGGAAATACCTGATCAAAAACACGCTAAAACTCAGGGTAAATGAAAAAGTTTCGATCGATTTTATCCTTGATATATTGATGGAGTATGGATTCGAACGTTCGGAATTTGTGGTGGATCCGGGTCAGTTTTCACTCCGGGGGGGCATTATTGATGTATTTTCATTTGCCGATGATTTTCCATATCGAATTGAATTCTCGGGCGAAGAAGTTGAGTCGATCCGTACCTTCGATCCGGTGGATCAATTGTCAAAAGATAAGGTGAGCCGCATCAGTATCGTCCCCAATATACAGGACCGGATGATCAGCGAATCGCGCGAAGCATTTCTGGATTTCCTGCCTGGTAATTCACTGCTTTGGATGAACAATACCGAATACGCCATCGATAAAATTGAGCAGGAAAAACAAAAAGCAGGAGAAAGTTTTGAAAAACTCGAATCAACCATAGAACGCTTAAAACCTGATGACTTATTTGTTAGCAGAAACGATTTTATAGGGTCGTTACAAAAATTTACTGTGGTTGAATTCAGTGCCAATGCAAAAAATGCTGATTTTGTTGTTCAACTGAATACCCGACCGCAACCTTCATTCAATAAAAATTTTGATTTGCTGATCAGTGACCTTAGAAGCAATCGGGAAAAAGGTTACCAGAATGTGATTTTATCGGAAAACCCCAAACAGATTGAACGCTTGTATTCCATTTTTGAGGACCTGCAATTTGAAATGGAAGATTCGGAAAAGGTAGAAATTGAAACGGTGGTGCTGGCACTTCACGAAGGCTTTATCGACGACGACCTGAAAGTGGCCTGTTATACTGACCATCAATTGTTCGACCGCTATCACCGTTTTCATTTAAAGAGCGGCTATAAAACAAAGGAAGCACTCACCCTCAAAGAACTCTATAACCTGAGCCCGGGAGATTATGTAACTCATATTGATCATGGGATCGGGCGATTCGACGGACTGGAGAAAATTGAAAATAACGGGATCGAACAGGAAGCCATTCGCATTATTTATAAAAATGATGACCTCCTCTATATCAGCATTCATTCATTGCACCGCATCGCAAAATATATTGGCAAAGACGGAACAGCACCCGTATTGAATAAATTGGGAAGCAATGCCTGGAATAAGTTAAAATCAAAAACCAAACAAAGGGTTAAGGATATAGCCAAGGATCTGATCAAATTGTATGCGGAGCGTAAATCGGTAGAAGGTTTTCAATTTGCGCCCGATACCTATTTGCAGCACGAGCTGGAAGCTTCATTTATTTATGAAGATACCCCCGACCAGTTAAAAGCAACAGTCGATGTAAAAAATGACCTGGAGCAATCTTACCCCATGGATCGCCTCGTTTGTGGAGATGTGGGTTTTGGTAAAACCGAAATAGCCATACGGGCTGCATTTAAAGCGGTTACTGACAGTAAGCAGGTTGCAGTTTTGGTGCCTACCACCATTTTGGCACTTCAACACTACAAAACTTTTAGTGATCGTTTAAAGGAGTTCCCGTGTTCGGTCGAGTATATCAATCGTTTTAAAAGCGCGCAACAACAGAAAGAAATTCTGGCCGGGTTGAAATCAGGTAAAATTGATATTTTGATCGGGACCCACCGTCTGGCAAGCAAAGACATTGTATTTAAGGATTTGGGATTATTGATTATTGATGAGGAACAAAAGTTTGGGGTGGGGGCCAAGGAAAAGCTGAAACAACTGAAAGTAAATGTAGATACACTTACGTTAACAGCAACACCCATCCCACGAACATTACAG
Organism: uncultured Bacteroidales bacterium; assembly: GCA_964399905.1. Lineage (GTDB taxonomy): Bacteria > Bacteroidota > Bacteroidia > Bacteroidales. The sequence goes on from CAYNTB010000064.1 coordinate 2,327, forward strand.
TTTTCGCTTATGGGTGCCCGCGACCTCTCGATTATTAACACCCCGCCCCCCAACCGTTATCCGGTGCAAACAGAGATCAGGCTGTTTTCGGAAGAGGTCATCAGGGATGGAATTTTGTATGAAGTTTCGAGGGGTGGACAGGTATTTTTCGTTCACAACCGTGTTCAGAATATTATGGATGTGAAGGCCATGATTGAAAAATTCTGTACAGGGGTCACAGTTGGGGTGGCTCATGGCCAATTGGATGGTAAAACCCTCGAAAAAAGGATGATGGAATTTATTAATGGTGATTATGATGTTTTACTCGCAACTACCATTATCGAATCAGGCTTGGATATCCCGAATGTGAATACCATCTTTATTAATGAAGCCCAGAACTACGGATTGAGTGATCTTCACCAGTTGCGTGGCAGGGTAGGCCGAAGCAATAAGAAGGCTTTTTGTTATTTGCTTTCACCACCACTTTCGGTACTCACAGATGAAGCCCGGAAAAGGCTAAAGGCCATCGAAGATTTTGCCGATCTGGGAAGTGGATTTAACATCGCAATGCGCGACCTGGATATCCGCGGAACCGGTAATTTACTGGGTGCCGAACAAAGCGGATTTATTTCTGAAATTGGATTTGAAATGTACAATCAAATACTGGATGAGGCCATTCTGGAATTAAAGGAAACCGAGTTTAAAGATGTTTTTGAATCGAAGGATGAAGAAAAAACTTATGTAAAGGATTGCCAGATTGAGACAGACCTTGCGGTGATGATCCCCGATCGATATATTAGCAATATCGCTGAACGATTGAGCCTGTATAAAGAATTGGACGATGCCAAAAATGAAGATGAATTAAATGCATTCAGGGAAAAACTCATCGACCGCTTCGGGCCATTACCGAAACAAACCCAGGAATTGATCAATACCGTCCAATTACGATGGCTGGCTAAACATATTGGATTTGAGCGTCTGCGTTTAAAAGAAAAACGGATGACCGGTTATTTTATCGGGAATGAGGATTCGCCTTATTATCAGTCGAAAATTTTCGGTCAGGTTCTAAAATTCGTTCAAAAACATCCGGATAAATGCAGGATGCGCGAACAAAAAAATAAGCTTACCCTCAGTTTTGAACATATCAGGGATGTGAATTCGGCCCTGATGGCTTTGCAGGAAATGATAGATGTGATTGATATTCAGAATGAAACTTGAGTGTTAAAATCTCAGAAACGAAGCGTTAATTAATCATAAAAAATTTTTTACTTCTCAAACATATCCGTATTTTCGCTTTTTAAATATAATAATCGTGTCAGACAGTTTAGTAATCATCCCTACCTACAACGAAAAAGAAAACATAGAACGGATCATCCGCAAGGTATTTTCACTCGAGAAAGAATTCCATATACTCATCATTGAAGATAATTCACCCGATGGTACCGCAGCTATTGTCAAAAAATTAATGAAAGAATTCCCGGATCGTTTGTTTATCGAAGAGCGCAAAGGTAAACTGGGGCTGGGAACCGCATATATCCATGGGTTTAAATGGAGCCTGAAGCATGGCTATGGATATACCTTCGAAATGGATGCAGATTTCTCGCATAATCCGGATGATCTGATCAGACTTTACAATGCCTGCGCCAATGAAGGCGGAGATGTGGCTATCGGATCGCGTTATATTACCGGCGTAAATGTGGTAAACTGGCCGATGGGGAGGGTCCTTATGTCGTACTATGCCTCGGCCTATGTTCGTTTTATTACACGAATGAAAATAAGGGATACAACGGCCGGTTTTAAATGCTATAAACGAAAAGTGTTGGAAACCATCGATTTGGACCAAATTAAATTTATGGGGTATGCCTTCCAGATTGAGATGAAATATGTAAGCTGGAAACTCGGATTTAATGTAGTTGAAGTGCCAATCATTTTTACCGACCGAACCGAAGGAACTTCTAAAATGAATACCAGTATATTTAAGGAGGCCATTCTTGGGGTGATTGATCTGCGTATTCGAGGAATGTTCAACCGTATTAAAAGAGCTGGCTAAAAAACATATTATTTTGTATATTGCTAAGGTATGGAAATTTTTCTGTACCTTTTTTAATTGTTTAGATTTTAGACACAAGATGCAAGATAAAAGGTAAAAGGTAAAAGATAAAAGAAAAAAGAAAAAAGATAAAGGAAAAAAAGAAAAAAGAAAAAAGATAAAAGATAAAAGATAAAAGATAAAAGATTGGAAAGATAAGTTAGGATTAAGAATTCTAAATTATAAAATCTAAGGTCTGAAGTCTATTCTCTAAGGTCTATCGTCTAAAGTCTATTAAATAACATCATTTTTAAAGGCCATTAAAATATCTCAAAATGAATTATCAAATCGTGAATGCCCGTATTGTAAATGAGGGTAGGATTTTTAAAGGAAGTGTTTTGATTGACAATGGCATCATTTCCAGAATTATTGAAGAAGAGTTTTGCCAGAATGAGTCGTTTCCTGAATATCAGCTGATCGATGCCGGTGGTAATTTTCTGGTTCCCGGACTTATTGACGACCAGGTGCACTTTCGGGATCCGGGTTTAACCCATAAAGGCGATATTTATCACGAAAGCAAGGCTGCAGTGGCAGGCGGGGTCACATCCTATATGGAGATGCCCAATACGGTTCCCAATACTTTAACCCAGGAACTGCTGGAACAAAAGTATGAACATGCCTCCAAAAATTCGCTGGCCAATTTCTCTTTTTATATGGGCGCCTCTAATAATAATCTTGAAGAGATATTAAAAACCAAACCTCAAAATGTTTGTGGAATAAAAGTATTTATGGGGGCTTCAACCGGGAATATGTTGGTTGATAACATGAGTTCGCTCGAAAATATTTTTAAACATTCAAAACTTTTGGTGGCCGTGCATTGCGAAGATGATCAAATTATCAAAGAAAACGCTGCAAAATTCAAAGCCCAATATGGTGAAGCTATTCCGCTTAAGTTTCACCCCCTGATCAGGAGCACCGAAGCCTGCTACAAATCATCGGCTTATGCCGTTGAACTGGCAAAAAAATACAATACACGATTGCATGTATTGCATTTATCAACAGAAAAAGAAATGCAGCTTTTCGAGAATAATGTTCCGCTCGAAAAGAAACGAATTACTGCGGAGGTATGTACGCATCATTTATTTTTTAATGAAGGCGATTATGAAAAACTCGGCACATTGATCAAATGGAACCCGGCCATTAAAAGCAAGAAAGATCAGCAAGCTTTGTTTAAGGCATTGTTGGATAACCGCATTGATGTAGTGGCTACAGATCATGCGCCACATACGCTGGAAGAAAAGGACAATACCTATTTTAAAGCTCCATCGGGAGGGCCATTGGTTCAACATTCGTTGAATATGATGCTGGAATTTGTTCATGATAAAAAAATAAGCCTGGAAAGGGTGGTTGAAAAAATGTGCCATGCACCGGCCATCTGTTTCCAAATTGAAAGACGGGGTTTTATCAGGGAAGGATATTTTGCCGATCTGGCAATTATAAATATGAATGATTCGTGGAAAGTTCAAAAAAGCAATCTGCATTATAAATGCCAATGGTCGCCTTTAGAAGGAAAAACTTTCAGATCGAAGATTTCACATACTTTTGTAAATGGGCAGTTGGTTTATGAACAGGGAAATTTTAATGAAAAAGTAAAAGGGAAACGTTTAACATTTAACAGATAAAATGAGATTGTATAAATTAATACTAGTGTTGGGTGTTGTAGTTGTCATGAGTTCATGCGGCCAAACATTCAAAGGAGAAATTGAGCAAATTTACGGGGACGGTTCTCCCAAAATTGTAAGCTATTATACAACCGACGAAGCCCGTGAAATGGTGAGGCAAAAAGTTTATTATCCGAATAAACAATTGCGGATAGACGGATTTTTTAAAAATGGCGAAAAACACGGGAAATGGATTTATTACTATGAAGATGGAGTTATTTGGAGCAAGGGATTTTTTAAAAACGGGAAAATTGACGGATTCAACGAATCCTTTCATCCAAATGGTAAATTGTATGTAAAAGGCTCTTTTCAAGAAGGCGTACGTGTCGGGAAATGGTATTATTATGATGAAGAAGGCAATTTGGAAAAGGAAATTAACTACGATGAATAAGACCTCTACAAACCGGATTTAACGCTGCATTTTGAGTTTAGCGCACACATCTTTATAAATTTTTAATTCACGCCTCATTAAAGAATAGGTAAAATGCCTATTTTTTAGGCATCAGATAGTATTATATTTGGTTTGTGGTAATTTGAACCTGGGGCATTCAAAAAAATATTGGAAATTCTGAAATTATTACCATCAATAAGTCAATAAAAAAAGCTGATTCAAAACGGCATTTATATTTCGGCCTCTTTGTTTCGATGTAATCAGAATTAGATTCGCTCCGAATAATTTGCGCATATAATTAATTCGGTAATGAAAAAAAAGCGAAGTGTTTTACAAATATTGAGATCAATTTTGATTCAGCTCGCGCTTCTTTTTGCATCCAGTACATTGGGCCAAAATATTGATACTTCCAGAATTCATCAACAAACACAAAGCAATATAACCACAGCTTATATTGATTCACTGAACAAACTTGCATTTTCGATATTCAGAACCGATCCTGCCGAAACCAGGAGAATAGCCCTTGAAAATTTATCATTGGCCCAATCAATAAATTATAGAACCGGAGAAGGAAAGGCTTATAATTATATTGCCATGTCTTACCATATTTCTAGTAATTATGATACTTCCTATGTGTATTATCAAAAGGCACTTTCTCTCTTTGAATCAGAAAACGATACCTTAAATACCGCCAAAATATATAATAACCTGGCATTGCTGTTTTCACATCGGGAGTACTATAACCTGGCCCTTGATTATAATTTTAAATCCCTTTCGATGGCAGAAAAAATGAATGATACGGTTGGCAGGTTTCATTCCTATAATAATATTGGCATTACCTATGAAAAACTCGGTGAGTATGATAAAGCCGTAAATTCATATAAGGAAGGGCTGAAGGTTCTTAAGTCGGGAAATATTTTTAACGACCTGTATTATTATGCGCTGGGGAATATGGGGATTATCAATTTATTGACCAACCAAATTGATAGTGCAAAATATCAAATAATGCTTAGCCTTGATTACTTTTTAAATACAGAAAACAACTACGGGATTTCTCAATCATACAGTTACCTGGCTGAATGTGAGATCAAATCCGATCATTATGCAGAAGCCGAATCATATTTGTTAAAATCAAATCGTTATGCCGAAAAAACGAATGATAAAAAACTGATGGCCAATAATCAACTTTTGGAAGCACACTTATTATTTGATCAAGATCAGTTAAACTTAGCCCGGCAGAAATACCTTTCAGTAATAAGCCTGGCTAAATCAGGTAAGT
>CAYNTB010000064.1:7735-9015 GCA_964399905.1 uncultured Bacteroidales bacterium
TTTTGAGAATTTGGGGTTTGCATATTCAATATTTCCTTTTAGATCCGTAAATCAGGCAAGTATGCTGCAATGGAAATATCGGCTTATGAGCGTATTTCAAAAATCGATTCGATACATCATAATTTTAAAAATGCCCTTCAATACTACCGGGCCGGAATACAGTTGCGCGACAGTATTAATTCAATGAAAATCCAGAATCAGATTGCAGAGCTTAATATCAGATATGAAACCTTGCAAAAGGATAAAGAAATCGGGCTCTTAAAAACAAATACGGAGATGCAGGAGCTTAAAATTAAAAAGCAGCAAACGCAATCCCAACTGCTCCTCTTGGTATTGTTAAGTGCATTAAGTGCTGTTATCATTGGTTTTATAGGGCATTTTAAAATCCGGAAAAAGAATCAATTGCTTTCTTTTCAAAATGAAGAAATTGCCAGAAAAAACAAGGAGCTACTGTATCATCAGGAAAAACTTGAAGATATTGTAGCGGAGCGAACATCAGAATTAACCAGGGCCAAACTTAAGGCTGAGGAAAGTGACCGGCTCAAATCGGCTTTCCTGGCAACCATGTCGCACGAATTGCGAACTCCGTTAAATGCAATTATCGGATTTTCACAGGTAATGGATGAGAATTCATCAATGGAAGAGATACTTCGTTTTAATAAGAATATTAATACCAGCGGGATTCATTTGCTGGATATTGTCGAGAATATCTTTGATATAACGATGATTGAAGCAGGCCAAATCAATCTTAAAATTGGAGGGGTTAAGCTTGAATCCCTGTTAAATGAAATTCATGAAATCATTTTAATTGAACAACAAAAATCGGGTAAAATTCATATCCAAATTGAAAAAACAATTTCTGAAGAGTGTAAAAACCTGGTCATAGAAACTGACGCCTCAAAGCTTAAGCAAATATTGATTAACCTTCTTAAAAATGCAATTAAATTTACGAAAAAAGGCTTTATCAAATATGGAGTCGTCGCGGAGCATGATACGAAACCAAAGCGGTTAAAATTTTATGTTGAAGATACAGGTATCGGGATTCCAGAGGATAAACAGGAAATTATCTTTGAGATTTTCAGGCAGGTTGATGATGGGTATACAAGAGAATACGGAGGAACAGGAATCGGATTGTCAATCGCCCGTAAACTGACTGAATTATTTAATGGTAAAATTTGGGTTGAATCGAAAGTAGGGGCCGGGAGCGTTTTTTACTTTACGCTTCCATTAAAGAAAAGTAAAATCACAGATCGTGAAGATGCTGACCGGAGCGAAAATTC
>CAYNTB010000065.1:0-372 GCA_964399905.1 uncultured Bacteroidales bacterium
GAATTTCTATGATAAAAAAGTTTATGTAGTTTATTTGGTCAAAAGCATTTAATTACAAAAAACCATAATTCAACAGGATGAGTTTTGTTTGTTGATCAATATTGAAAAGTGACGATATTTTGATGTGCTGAAAGCTGATATGCAGAAACTATATTGAATTCAAATACATAAAAAAGTCTTTCAACGACTTCTCACTTCTGGGATTCACTTTTTCTTCTTTGAAATAATCCAGGGCTTGTTCATTGTCTTCAAAAAGATATTCAAAGCGTTTACGCTGTTTTTCCAATTTTACAACTTCATTGCCCAGTAAACCATAAAACTCATGATCGATGATGATATCAACCCCTGACTCTCCGGTAACCCCTACAGCCA
>CAYNTB010000065.1:382-8873 GCA_964399905.1 uncultured Bacteroidales bacterium
CGGTCGAGCAGAATGCGCTGCCCCTGTGAGACTTTCAGACGGGGCGACTGCCCCTGCTCTCCAGCCAGGGTCAGCAGGACGCGATAGGGCTTGCCGGACACCCGGCATGAGAAATCCACGCGCCCGTCGGAGACACTCAGGGTTACTGCTTGAGCCGCCGTTTGGCCGAACTCGCAGAGGGTGACCAACACCACTGCATCCGTTCGCGGTGTATCGATCTGCATACTTGAACGGTCAAGATTGTTTTTCTTGGCTTTTGTTTGAGGAAAAAGATGATTTAACAGCGCATTTTCGGCATTAACGATCAGTTCATAAACGCCCCTGGGTGCATCTTCAGATAATGCATTATTGGTTACATAAAACCCAATCTCATCTTTTAGTACCACACTATATACCTGGGCAAAAGGCAATAAATTTAATTGGCCGAAATAGTTTACCTCAAGAATATTATTCAGGATATCAATTTTTACCCAGATATCCTTAGCCACATAAGTTGTATCTCTAACAACAACAACATCCGCTTTTTTCCAATCCTTATAAATATAGCAGGTTCCTTTTTCGTAAGGTTTATTCGGGTCGTTGCGCACAGCAGAGTTATACCCAATAAACCCCTGGAAAGTTTCTGCATTTACACCGCCTTTGTTTGGATACAAATTAATTTGGCCCATCGCAAAAATCGGATACAATGTTGTTGAAATTAAAAATATTGTCAGGTATGACTTAAGAATTATTTTATCCATATTTGTAATTGGTTTGGCTTGATTAATTGGTTATAATTTGTAACTAAAAAAGAATCTTTAATTATTTATTTTACAAAAATCGTTCTTTTTTTTGATAATGGCAAAACATATCCAAAAACAAATCATATATAAAATGATTTTTGAAAGAAAGCTCAAATATTTGTCAAAAAAAGCTTAAAATTCCGAAATATATTTTACGAAAACATTAAAATTTATTTAAACTACTCAAGCTCATGTTATTCAACCAAAACTCCAAACACTTTAAATCCAGTGAAGAATTTCGGACCTGGCTCAAAAAACATTATGATAAATCAACAATATTATGGTTAATCTTTTATAAAAAACATACCGGCATAAAAAACATAAGCTACGATGAGGCCGTAGAAGAAGCACTCTGCTATGGATGGATCGACAGTACAAAAAAACGAATTGATGATGAAAAGTATGCCTGGAAATTCACCCCCAGAAGTAACACCAAAAACTGGTCAGATACAAATAAGATAAGGGTTAATAAATTAATTAAGGAAGGACGCATGACCGAAGCCGGCTTAAATAAAATTGACCTTTACCTAAAAACCGGAAAGATTGATTGGGAAGTAATTCCGAAACATAAAAAAATCAGAGATGAAGTTCAAACACCCGAATTTATAATTGAATTTTTATCTAAAAACGAAGCTGCCCTTTATCATTTTAATCAGCTGGCACCTTCACATAAAAGGAATTATATAGCCTGGATCACTCAGGCCAAAAAACCTGAAACGATTAAAAAACGACTAGCTGAAGCAATCAAATTATTGAAAAAGAATAAAAAACTGGGGTTAAAATAATTCCGAAACTATGTGTTATTCTTTTTTTAAGATATTACCAAGACCTTTTTTCCAGGGCTTTTCCTCTTTTTTCCCATGCTCGATAATTTCATCTGACACAATTTCCTTTTGACTTGGAGGGATCATGTTTTTTATCTTTTTGGATTCGTCCTTGGCTGTAAACACATTCTCTTCAAACAAGCGGATTATTCTATTCAAATTATCATCGACCGATAATTTGGTTAAAGGATCAATATTGAATAAGATATCCTGGATGGCATTTATTACAGCATTGTTTGGAATCTGGATAAAACAGTTAAGATCACAATTGGTTTCGTTCTGAAACAACTTGGTAAAAACCTGACCTTCAATGACTGAATTTCCTATTACCGTTAATTTGCCGGTGCAAAATATGTTCCCTTGAAATTTCCCGCTCACCACCAATTCTGAACATACAATATTTCCTACCACTTTTGATGCAGGATCGATGATTACTTTTTCAGTTGATAACAATGTCCCAATAAAATTGCTTTGAATTCTGAATGATTTTTTTGTTTTGATAAATCCTTCCAAAAAACTATCATCAGGAATTAAAATTGTGTTTACTTCAGCCACATTATTCATTTTTAGAAATTAAATAGTTTATGAAAACCGGGATTTTATATGTTCAATTTAATCAAGTAATTTCACACGAATGTATAAAATTAAAAAAATAAAAGCGGTACTCAAAATTTAATTTTAGATAAATCACAAGAAAATGATGAAGTATGTTTCTTTTTACCATACCAATAATGGAGAAGTGCACGACATAAAAAAAGCCTGTAGGCAATCTACAGGCTTTTTATTCAGTAGTCCGTAGGGGATTCGAACCCCTGTTACCAGGATGAAAACCTGGCGTCCTGACCTGACTAGACGAACGGACCGTTCATTTTGTGGGTGCAAAAATAATACTTTTTTTATTTCACCAAAGAAATTATTTAAAAAATGATAAAAAATTATTTTATTGTTCCTCTTCCTGATCGGCTTTAAACTGAAAACCCAAACGTTTACCCGTTTTTAGCGTCATGGTATCAAGGTTGCTTAGAAAATCATAAAGGTTTACTTCCTTAACATTTTCATATGGAGGCGTCAACAGATCGAAGTTCATGGTGTAACGAATAGAAGATTCGACAATGGTGCAGGCTGCTTCTTCATTCATTTCAGAGGTTACAAAATTATTGTAGATCAAACCAATTTCCCGTTTACCTTCAATAAAATAATGCATGTCTTTGTTCACAAAAATCCGTCCAATTAAATATCCGCTATCATTAACCCGATTGTATTTAAACGAATCGGAAAGAAAGTTGTAGATATTGATAATTCCACAATATGCCCTTGTTTTATCTTCTTTTACATAGGATGAACGCATCACAAAATGATCCCGTGGAATTTCAAAAATGTTGGTGTGCATCATAAAAATCAAAACATCCCCCGCAAACTTCATTTCAATTTCAAAATCGCCGCGTTTACGAAACTCGAACGGGATTTCATGTTTCCCGTTTTGTGCCTTTTCGCGTAAGCTATCAATGGTTTTTTTAATCCCTTCTTTGAACATATTAAATGTTTGAAGGGTATTCTGATAAACATCTTGTTTAAGGTTGGCTTTGGCAATCAAATCATTGAATAATTCTTCACTTTGTTTCTCGGTCATGGCATTAGGTTTAATTACTCAAAGGTAAAAGAAATCTGGAACAATTTAGATTTGATACTTTCAATTCCTTCGGTATAAATATTATTTTCTGTTCCAAGCAAATTGTTGAAACCATATGACATTTTTAATTCAATCCCAAACTTGAAATAAGGCAGGTAAAAATCAAATCCGACACCGGTTTCAAGCAGTAAATCATTTGTGTTTAACCTCAGATAATCTTCATTCTCATCCTTGTTCTTCTTCGAATTCGAGGCTAAATCGTACGTAAATTTAATTCCACCTAAAACATAAGCCCTGACATTATGTGCCCTTTTCGATTTGAATTTTACATAAAGCGGCAAATCGATATGTGTAGACTGTATACTTTTTTGAACATCAAACCCCAGAGAATCAACCATAGAAACTGCACCAAATCTGTAGTTAAGCTTTCGCTCACCGAAAGCCAAGGAAGGGATAAATCTCAAATCGAGTAGTTGAGATATTTTTAAATTTGAAACTATTCCGACTGTAAATCCATAAACTGCCTGATTGTTAATTCCCATCAGTACGACAGAATCCATGCGTTGCAGCTCGTAGTAGTCATCGGTGGAATATGTTTTACCAAATGCATCTTCATTCGTTTTAAGCGAAAAATTCATTTGGTTAAATGAAAGAATGAATCCAAAATGGTATAAGCTATAATCGCGCTGAACCAGATTTTCACCATGGTGCTGTGCCATCAGGTGTTTGCTGTTGGTCAGGATCAGTATCAATAAGAGCCCGGTAAGCGTAATTGTTTTGAGTTTCAAGTTTTGGAGGTTTTAATTTCAGAAATAACGCATATTCCTGGATTTTATTTTTTATTTTTTTTCGCCCATATAAATACTTGCAATCCCGAACGACAATTTTCGTTGCTCGGTATTCTGAAAACCTGCCTTTCGTAGTCGTTCCAGGAAATTTTCTCCCGAAGGAAACTCCTGGACGGAATCATGCAAATAAGTATATGCTGTCCGATCCTTAGAAATGATGCGACCCATTACCGGTAAAATATTTTTAAAATAAAAGTGATACAACTGCCGGATTGGGAATTTTTCTGGCATCGAAAATTCAAGTACATAAATTTTTGAATGAACTTTTAATACCCTGCACATTTCTGCCAATCCCTGATCCAAATTTTCAAAATTACGCACTCCAAAAGCAACCATGGCTGCATTAAATTCATTTGTTTTGAAGGGTAGGTTTTCACTATCAGCTTGTTCAAGACGTATCTGGGTTTCTAAATTTTTTTGTTTAATCTTTTTTTGACCGACAGCAAGCATCTCCTCGGCAATATCCACCCCCACAATTTTCGAATTTTTTATTTTTGTTGCCGCAGTAATTGCCAAATCGCCCGTTCCGGTCGCCACATCCAGGATGTAATCCGCCTGTTGTTTTTTTAGCATCCGAACCAGTTTTCTTCTCCACAGAATATCGATCCCCATAGACAAGAAATGATTTAAAAAATCATAATTGTTCGAAATATTATTAAACATATTCCGAACCTTTTCCTTCTTTCCCGCTTGATGGTTTTCCATAATCATTTTCTTATGAGGTAAGCAGGTTCATGGCCTCTTTCAGAAGCCGGTCCTTGGCAATTGGAACGACACCAACTTCCTCACAAACAATTCCACCGGCCAGATTTGAAAGCGCAGCTATTTGTGTGGGCGAAAGTTTAAATGCCAGGCATAAGGTGGCCACACTTATAACCGTATCGCCTGCGCCCGAGACATCTGAGATGGATCTCTTATGCGCCGGAATCATGCTGGCTCCGGGTATTTTATCATCAACAAACTGATTGATAAAGACCCCATGCTCGGAAAGGGTGGTCATCAGCATACCCGCACCCAGAATCTCATTTAATTTATTGGTGAGCTCCACAAGCTTTTCCTTCGTCACTTTTTCAAGATATGTATTCAATCCTTCCTGCAATTCCTTTAAATTAGGTTTAAAAAGACTGACCTTTTTAAATTCGAAAAAGTTTTTGCTCTTTGGGTCAACACTTGTAGGCACCTGATAATGATTGGCCAATTTTATGATTTCGGTAATGGTGGTAAGTGTCAGATTTCCCTTGTTATAATCCTGAAAAACGACTGCATCTATTTTATCAGACGCAAACAGTTCTCTCACCTTTTCCATCAGGCGTTCTTCCTCCGTTTTGTTCAGATCACGGGTAACTTCTTCATCGATCCGCAACATTTGCGCATTGTTGCCAAAAATCCTGAATTTAGTTGTTGTGATACGATCCTCACTTTGGATGATTCCGTCGGTTGTGAGCGATTCCTCTTTAAAAACATTTATGAGCTCCTCCCCTTTTTGATCTTTTCCAATTACCGAACAAATAATGGGTTCGGCTCCCATCGATTTAATGTTTAATGCTACATTGGCAGCACCACCCAGTCGATTGGTTCGTTTTTGAATGGATACAATTGGAACAGGAGCTTCGGGTGAAATCCGGTCAACTTTCCCCCAAACATAAGCATCCAGCATAATATCACCAACAACGAGAATCCTTAACTTATTGAATGACTCAAATAATTGAGTTAAATTATCTTTTGTAAACATTGTTATCTTTTAATGTGCTTTAACAAAAATAGTCAATTCGATGGGATTACAAATAAAAAATCCCGGACTGACCGGGATTTTTAAACCTTAAACTTATCAACTCGTTCAGGGCTTATTATTTGAGTTTACTGAGTGCCCTTTTAATTCTTGTGAGTGCTTCGGTAATTAATTCCTTTGAAGTGGCATAAGAAATACGGATACACTTCTCATTTCCGAATGCACCACCGGATACCAGACCTACATATTCAGTTTCGAGTATGTACATGCAAAGATCCTCTGCATTTTTGATCTGATATTTACCATAAGATTTGCCAAAATATGAATCGGCTTCAGGGAATCAATAGAAGGCTCCATCCGGAACATTGGTTTTTACACCCGGACTGTCTTTTAATAATTCAATCACCAGATCCCTGCGTTCGTGGAATGCCTGTATCATATTCTTCATATCTTTCGATTCGGCAGGATCCTGTAATACGGCTTCCATGGCAGCTGCCTGCGCTATGGATGAGGCACCAGAAGTGTACTGTCCCTGCAATTTAATACATGCTTTGGCAAGAAATGTAGGTGCTGCCATATATCCGATCCTCCATCCGGTCATGGCATAACCTTTTGAAACACCATTAATGGTAACCACCTGCTCTTTGATCTCTTCAAATTGTGCCATGCTTTCGTGCTTCCCTTTGAAATTTATGAATTCATAAATTTCATCAGAGATTACAAATAATTGTTTGTGTTTAGCAACAACCTCTGCAATTGCCTGAAGCTCCTCTTTCGAATAAACAGAACCTGTAGGATTACAGGGTGAAGAAAATAACAACACCTTGCTCCTGGAAGTAATTACTTTTTCCAATTGCTGTGCAGTAAATTTAAAATCAGTTTCGACCCCAGCATTGATGTATATCACCTTACCTTCGGCAAGCTTTACGATTTCGGGGTATGAAACCCAATAAGGAGCCGGAACAATTACCTCATCACCAGGGTTTACAAGGCAAAGCATCGCATTTGCAATCGATTGCTTGGCACCACCCGAAACGACAATTTGTTCCGGTTTGTAATCAAGATTATTGTCTCGTTTGAATTTTTTGGAGATGGCTTCTCTTAATTCCTGATATCCAGGAACAGGGGTGTAATGGGTCATGTTTTTATTAATAGCCTTTATTGCGGCTTCCTTTACACTATCCGGAGTGTTAAAATCCGGCTCGCCAATACTCAAAGTAATTACATCGTTCCCCAGGGCTTTTAGTTCCCTGCTTTTCTGGGTCATTTTTAAGGTCTCAGATTCAGACAGATTGTTCACCCTGTCCGATAAAAGTTCTTTATTCATTGTCCAATTATATTTAAAAACAATTTTTTTTGACTTACTGTTACAAAGTTAACAATTAATGTTAATAACATGCCCGATCTTGCTAAGAATCGTAAAACATTAATCCAGAGAACATGTTTTAATTCTGATTCATAAAACACTAACTGAACTTACATTTCATATTGGTTTTATTTTCGTATTTTCGCTTCCAAACTATCAGAATGCTTACCAAAAAATTAAATGATATCGTAATCATGGGTTCGGGCAATGTGGCCACCCGATTATCATTTGCATTGAAGCATTCAGGAGCAAACATCATGGAAGTTTACAGCCGGAATGATAAACATGCAAAAGTATTGGCTGACAAACTTAATACCGTATTTACCTCCGATTTAAACAGGCTAACCCCAAATGCAGATCTGTACATCCTTTGTCTTGCAGATGATGCATTAGAGGAGGTGATTAAAAAGTTCAACCATAAAAATGCATTTATTGTTCATACTTCGGGCAGTGTATCGATCGATATTTTTAAAGATTCATTTCAGGATTATGGGGTTCTATATCCCTTGCAAACTTTCTCCAGGGAAAAAGAAATTGATTTTAAAATGATTCCGATTTGTATTGAAGCAAACTCAGCATCGAATCGTGAAAAATTGATTGAACTGGCGCATCGCTTAACTGACAATGTTCAGTTGATTAATTCAGAACAGCGAAGAACCTTGCACCTGGGGGCTGTGTTTGCATCCAATTTCACCAATTATCTCTACAGAATCGCAGAAGAATTGCTGACCGATCAGAATCTTTCGTTCGATTTATTAAAACCCCTCATTCAGGAATCAGCCTCAAAAATTTTGAACAGCAGTCCGCAGCATACGCAAACAGGACCGGCGCGCCGGGGAGATGATCTGGTTATTCAAAAACATTTGCTGCATTTAAAAAAACATCCCGAATACGAAAACATCTATAAATTATTTTCAAAATACATTAAGGATAAATATTCAGACAGATGATAAATTATAAAGAGGCACTTGCCGATATCAATACATTTATTTTTGATTATGACGGTGTTTTTACGAATGGCACGGTAATCTTGATGAATAGCGGAGAACCATTACGCACTGCAAATGTTAAAGATGGCTATGCATTGCAACTGGCCGTAAAAAAGGGATATCGCATTGTGATTATATCGGGTGGAAGGTCAGAATCGATTACAAACCGATTTGATGCATTAAACGTTACCGATGTATTTTTAAGTGTTGATAATAAAATTGAGGTTTACCATAAGTATCTGAAAGACCATCAACTCGAACATAAAAATGTACTTTATATGGGCGACGATATCCCTGATTACAAAATCATGCAGGAAGTCGGT
>CAYNTB010000066.1:0-6188 GCA_964399905.1 uncultured Bacteroidales bacterium
CATTAATTATTCAGGTGAGTTGAAAATGGGATATAATGTTTCATTGGGATATTATGCGCAAAACCAATGGGAAATGCTGAATCCGGATTTAAGTGTTTTTGAAACGGGAGATGAAGTTGCCAAAGGTGAGGTCAGATCCCATTTGAAAAGTATTTTGGGTAGTTTTTTGTTTAGCGGCGAAGCCATCGATAAAAAAGTAAGAATGCTGTCTGGTGGCGAAAAATCAAGATTATCGTTGGCAAAACTGCTTTTATCCCCGGTTAATTTGTTGATTTTGGATGAGCCGACCAATCACCTGGATATGAGTTCGAAGGATATTTTGAAAAATGCCTTGCTTATGTATGAAGGTGCACTGATCATCGTTTCACACGACCGGGATTTTTTGCAGGGATTGACAGAGCGAGTGATTGAGTTTAAAGACAGAAAAATAAAGGAATATCTGGGCGATATTTATTATTTTCTTGAAAAGAAAAAGCTTGAGCACCTCTCGCAACTGAACCTTGCATCCAGAAACACACCAAACACCGATTCGCAGGTTTCAGAAAATAAATTAAAGTATGAGCAAAGAAAGGAGCTGGATCGGGAATTAAGAAAAATTAATAACCAGATCGGCAAATGTGAATCCAGTATTGAACGTTACGAAAAAGAGTTAAAAATCCTGGATGAAAAATTAAGGACTCCGGATCAGTTTCAGAAAGAGATCAATTCGGGGCTGATCTATAAACGATACGAAGAACTCAAAAAAGAAATCGAAACCGAGATGGGTAAGTGGGAAATTTTACAGCGCAAGAGTGAAAATATTTCCGATCAGATAAATGCCTGTCAGTAATCCCGTTTAATTAATTTATCGGCCAATAATTTTAGTTCATCTTTACTTGCATCATCCACTTCTATTTTGGTTAAAAAATCAAGTGCGCTGTTATAGTATTTACGAATCTCATTCTGCACATGCTCATGCACCCTTAAGGTGGTGTAAACTTTTTTAATTTCGGCAACTTTCGATTTGTTATCCGGATGATCGGGGATGAAATGCTGATTTAATATTTCCAGCGAGTGCCCTTTTGCAAGTTCAAAAGCTTTAATATACAAATAGGTTTTTTTGTTGCTTATAATATCGCCACCGGTTTGCTTCCCGAATTTTTCTTCATTTCCAAAAACATCCAGTAGATCATCCTGGAGTTGAAAGGCCATTCCGAGCTGTTCGCCAAATTGATAAATATGATCGATATTCTGCTTTGAAGTGTTGCCGATAATTGCACCAATTTTTAAACTGGTTCCCAGAAACACTGCGGTTTTAAGTTTGATCATTTGCAGATAATCCGGAATGGTAACTTTGGCCTGATTTTCATAGTTCATATCCAGTTGCTGGCCTTCACAAACTTCAATCGCTGTTTTGTTAAAAACGTCCAAAATTCTTGCGAGGTAAGATTCATCTGTTTTGGTAATATATTTATATGCCAGTGCAAACATGGTATCACCCGATAAAATGGCAATGTTGCTGTCCCACTTTCGATAAACAGTTTCCTGTCCTCGGCGGATGGGTGCATCATCCATGATATCATCATGCAGCAGGGTGAAATTATGAAAGATTTCGATCCCCATGGCCGGATTAATGATATCCTCATATTTGCCCTTGAAAATATCACAGGCCAGCATGGCCATTACCGGTCTGATTCGCTTTCCGCCCAGCGCTAGTGTATAGGAAATGGGGGCATATAGTTCGATCGGTTCGAATGCAAAATCCTGGTGATTTAAAAAAGTGTTGAATTGGTTTAAAAGCGATTCAAATTTTTGCATGATCCCGAGAAATTATCTTTTTAACAGATTCATTAAATAATTACCGTAACCACTTTTAAGCAATGGTTTTGCAAGCTCTTCCAATTGTTTTTCATCGATAAATTTACGACGATAGGCAACTTCTTCAATACACCCTACTTTCAAGCCCTGCCGGCTTTCGATAACTTCAACATATTGTCCGGCCTGAAGCAACGACTCAAATGTTCCGGTATCGAGCCAGGCAGTTCCGCGGCTGATAATTCCAACCTTTAATTTGCCCTTGTTTAAATAATATTTGTTTACATCTGTAATTTCGTATTCGCCACGTGCACTCGGCTTAAGGTTTTTGGCAACCTCTACTACCGTATTATCATAAAAGTAAAGCCCGGGTACGGCATAGTTGGATTTAGGATTTTTTGGTTTTTCTTCGATGGAAAGGGCTTTTTGATTTTCGTCAAATTCGACCACACCATATCGTTCCGGATCGTTCACATGGTATGCAAAAACCACTCCGCCATCCGGGTCTTTGGCACTTTCCAATAACAGGTTTTGTATACCGCTGCCATAAAAAATATTATCGCCAAGGATGAGGCAAACACTATCATTCCCGATAAATTCTTCACCCAGAACAAAAGCTTGTGCCAATCCATTTGGGATTTTTTGCTCGACATAAGAAAATTTACAACCGAGTTGTGAGCCGTCACCCAATAATTTTCTAAAATTGGGCAAATCTTCGGGGGTTGAAATGATCAGTATTTCATTGATGTTGGCCATCATGAGAATAGAAAGCGGATAATATACCATTGGTTTGTCATAAACCGGCATCAATTGCTTACTAACGGCTAAAGTAAGCGGGTGCAAACGGGTACCGGATCCCCCGGCCAGGATAATTCCTTTCATTTTATAGATATTAGATATAAGACATTAGATTTTAGATTCAACAATTCCATTAAAATCAACAGCTTATTTTTATATTTTATGATTAATTACAAACATAATAAGTTATTTATTAAGTGCTAATATATTCTAAATTCTTGTATTTAAGGTCTTATATTTTTTTATGCTGAACCCCTTGTGTCAAGGTTTTCTATCTCCAGGTTATCAATTTCAATATCTTCTTCTTCATCCAATAAAATAATCAAAGGCTCCTTAAATGATTTAGTCGTAATAAATTTATCTAAAGTTAGTAAAAGAGAAGGCAAAATAAATAAATTGGAAAGCAAAGCTACCACTAATGTGAATGAAATAAGATAACCTAATGCTTCGGTGCCTCCAAAATTGGATAAAGTGAAAATGGCAAATCCGAAAAACAAAACTACGGATGAGTAAATCATGCTGTAGCCGGTTTCGCGCAATGCAGCAATGACTGATTCTTTTATGTTCCAGTTATTAATTTTCAATTGAAGCCTGTATCTTGATAAAAAGTGAATGGCATTATCAACCGATATTCCAAGGGCGATGCTGAAAATTAAAATAGTTGAAGGTTTTATTGAAATGGCAAAAAAGCCCATCATCCCGGCTGTCATCAGTTGCGGAATCAGGTTTGGGATCAGCGAAATACCAATCATCCTGCCCGAAGTAAACAAGAGGGCCATCAAGGCCGATATGATGATCAGTGCGAGTAATAAGCTGGTCATCAGGTTTTTAACCAGGTAATTTGTTCCTTTTAAGAAGACCACACTGGTTCCGGTTACGGTTACCTTATAACTGTCGGGTGGAAAAATCCGGTTAATTTCAGGCATGAGGGAATCCATGATTGCTTTAATTTCTTTGGTTCCGATATTGGCCATCTGAACGCTGACACGGGCAATCTGCAAATCCGTATCAACAAATGAATTAAGGACGGTTTTTTCGCCGGAATCAACATTGGGTACATACGAAAGTATAAAGTTTTTTTCCTGACTGTTGGGCAGGGCATACATCTTCTCATTGCCTTTATAAAATGCCTGTTTGGCGAATTTGACAACTTCAGTTAAGGATAAGGGTTTTGATAATTCGGGATAAGTTGCCAGCACTTGTTGCAATTCGTCAATCTTTTCGATGTTTGCCAAGCGCATCACTCCTTTTTTCTTCTTGGTATCAATGGTAATTTCGAGCGGCATCACCCCTTTGAAATGTTTTTCGAGAAACATCAAATCTTTGTAAAGCTGATCACCTTTTGAGATATCATCGACTACATTACCGGTGGTTTTTAATCTGGAAACGCCGATAATTCCGAATACAAGTATGACAACCGCTGAAATATAGATGGTATTCCGTTTATTCAGCACAATGTTTACCACCCATTCGATTATTTTGCCAACATTACTCTTGTCGAGGTGTTTGGTGTGGCGTTTTGATGGTGGGGGCAAATAACTGAAAAATATTGGGATCAGAAACAAGGTGAGGATAAATGCAAATAAAATATTGATGGAGGCTACAATTCCAAACTCAACAAGTATTTTGTTGCCGGTAACGATAAAAGCGGCAAATCCGGCGGCGGTCGTAGCATTTGTTAACAGATTGGCATTGCCGATACGTTGCACAACACGCGAAAGAGCCTTTACCTTATTGCCATGGTTGAGGTATTCGTTATGGTATTTGTTGAGCAGAAAAATACAATTTTCGACTACGATCACGATTAACAAGGGTGGCAATATTCCCGTAAGCATCGTAATTTTATAACCCAGCAGCGAAATACTTCCCATTACCCAAACCACATTGATCAGAACGATAACGATGGTAAAAAATACAGCTTTAAACGACCTGAAAAAAAGCAATAAAATGATGGATGCGATAATCAGAGCGGCATAGATAAAAAACCTGAGCTCATTCTCAACCATAAGTGAGGTGATGGTCCGTATATAAGGGAGCCCGGAATACCGGATCGGAATATTATGTTTGGTGCTAAAAGTTTCAACCGTATTTTTAATTTCATGAATCAACCCGACCCGGCTTTTGGTATTCAGTTTTTCCTTGTCCAGGGTGATCATCATCAGGGTGACGTTTGTTTCTTTGTTGTAAAGAAGCTCATCGTAAAAAGGCAATGAGTAGATCAGTTCTTTTATACTATCCAGTTCGGCCTGTGTCTTCGGTTTAGAACTGATAACGGGTTTGAAGTCAAATTTTTTTGCACTGTCATTTCTAACCAGTTGATATAGTTTTGCAAGCGATAAAACTTCTTCTACACCCTCAATACTTTTAATCTTGTAGGTTAAGTCGTACCAATCATTAAACTCATCCAGTTGAAATAATTTATCATCCTGTACCCCTACAAAGAATACACTTCCGTCTTCCCCAAAAGTCTGTTTAAACTTTTCATAATCAATGCTTGCCGAATCAGAAGCCGGTAGCATCTTTGTCATTTCATAGGAAAGTTGAACCTTGGTAGCTTCATAACCCATAAAAATGGTAATCAGGCCAATTATGATGAGGTTGGCCAGCCGATTTCTTAAAATAATTCTAACAATATGGTTCCACATGCTGTCTTTGTGCCGAATATTTGTTTAAGCACCTGATACTTATTTCGTTGTAAGACCAGGCTGTTTGTTTTTCCGGGATGCCGAAATTAACAAAATTATCTGGAATAGAAAAATATATGTTAGTTTGTGCTTCGGTTTGCCTTTTGTTTAAAGTCATCATGCTAATTGATTTTATATCTTTGCATGAAATACCTCTTTATGAAGATTTTATTTGTGGATGAAACCCATCCTTATTTGAAAGAGCAATTTGAACAATTGGGTTTTACATGCGATTTTAAACCTGAACTCTTAAAATCCGGAAAAGATTTACATGAATATCTGGGGATCATTGTGAGAAGCAAAAAAATAAATAAAATGGTCATTGAAAAGGCACGGCATTTGAAGTTTATCGGGAGGGTAGGAGCCGGCATGGAAAATATAGAAGTGGGCCAATCTGAAAAGAAAGTTATTAAGTGTTTTAATGCCCCTGAAGGCAGCCGTGATGCAGTCGGAGAACATACAGTTGGATTGTTACTTGCATTGATGAATAAAATTGTTTCGGCAGATGCTGAAGTTCGCAAAGGACAATGGAACCGCAACGGGAACTGGGGACGGGAAATCAAGGGCAAAACAATTGGCATTATTGGTTATGGAAATATGGGCAGCAGTTTTGCCGAAAAAATAAGTGGATTTGGTGCTAATGTTATCGCTTACGATAAATATAAATTTGGTTATAGTAACCCTTTTGTAAAAGAGTCAACGCTGGAAGAAGTTTTTGAACAATCGGATATATTAAGCCTGCATATTCCGCTTACCGGGGAAACCACCTTTATGGTGAATCATGAGTTTATTCAAAGCTTTAAAAAAAATATCGTATTACTGAATACTTCGAGGGGTGAGGTTTTAAAAACAACAGACCTGGTTAAAAACCTGAAAAGCGGTAAAGTAGTTGCTGCCGGTCTGGATGTGCTT
>CAYNTB010000066.1:6198-8853 GCA_964399905.1 uncultured Bacteroidales bacterium
TGGCCAGCTGGATAGCGCGGGTCAGGAAATGTGTGAGTTGAGCGCGTGGCCCGTTCTCTACCGAGAGTACGAAATTGTCACCGCACTGGATGATACGGGTATTTATGACCTGCCCGAAGATTTCAACTATCTGGCCACATCGAAGAATGTGGTTTTAAGCCCGCATGTAGCCGGCTGGACCGATGAATCTTATTTTAAACTTGCGAAGGTTTTGTTTGAGAAGATAAAGGAAATATTGCTTTAATATTTTGCCGCTTTCCCGTTTGCCAAACTCTTCAAAATAAAATTTCTCAGATCATCATTCGCGGTTTTTAAATCTTCTGCCCTCAGGTACATCATGTGCCCGCTTCGATAACCTTTAAAACTCATGCGATCTTTCATTTTGCCGCTCGGATCAATTTGCCACATGGTATATTTTGACGTAAAATAAGTGCAGGCCCCATCGTAATAACCCGTTTGGAACATAATGTTGAGGTAAGGATTTTCAGCCATGGCCTGTCGCAGATTATCGCGGGTATTGTTATTGTCGTTGTTCCACGGGCGAACCGGACCGAACATATTGTATTTAATATCGGTTTTAAAGTTCAGATGCTCCCGCATATAATAATTGATAGCCGGGGCAAAAACGTGCAACCAGGCTTTGATTTCAGCATTATAATCGGGTGCAATTCCGGCTTCAGTTTTATCCAGTCCCATGTATCTTGAATCTATACGGCCAATGGTTTGTCGACTTTTATCTCGTAATAAATCTTTCCAGATAAACGGTGCGGGCACTTCCAGGTTGTTTTGTAAAATTGATTTCACTGAAAGTCCCGTATAATAAGACATTTTTTCTGCAATATTTTGTCGTTCTGCTGCTTCAATAAAACCACCTTTTGCCAAAGCAGGCATAAGCTTATTTAAGGTAAAAGCTTCCACTTCCGGCAATATTTCCAATAAGTCTTTTTGTTGAAGTTCAACAGGCAACATTTTATGATGCCAGGCGGTTGCTGCATAATAAGGAAATTTTAGTGCCGTTGAAATGGCCGGATCGGAATTAAAGGCCCGGTAATCGGCAGGAGAAACCAAAATTACACCATTCAGATAAATCCATTGTTGATCCTGAAGTTCAAGGGCAAGGCCTGAAACACGGGTTCCACCATAACTTTCACCGATGATGAATTTGGGCGATAACCAGCGATCGTTTCTTGTAATGAATGTGTTGAGCCATTCTGCCAGGTATTTGATATCGGCATTAATGCCAAAGAACTGTGTGCGGTCAACACCTTCACCATCGGCAGGAATCATTCTTGAATAACCTGTATTTACCGGGTTTACGTAAACTATATCGCATACATCAAAAACAGAATAGGGATTTTCGTGCATTCCATATGGCTGTTCCGGATAACCTTCCGGATCGATATTGAGTGCCATTGGGCTGGTGTAAGCAATGTGCATCCAGGCGGAAGCAGAGCCCGGACCACCGTTAAATGAGATCAATAAAGGACGCTTGGCCATATCATTTTCACCCGTTTTTTTATAGTAAGTAAACTGAAGGCTTGCGATGGCTTTCCCATTTTCATCCCAAACAGCTTGCATACCGGTCGTGGCGGTATAGCTTATTTTTTGCTGGTTTATTGTGGTTGTGTGTGTAGTAACAATAAGGGTGTCAACAGGAATCGTCCTGTTTTGTGCATTCAGGCAGGTAATGCCCAATAAAATAAACAAAAGACTGAGTGAAAAAGTTTTCATGAAAATAGTTTTTAAGGCTAAGTTAGAAAATTAATACTGGTTTTGTAAAAAGCAAAAAACTAATAGACTATCTCCATAAATTTCACGACTTATATATTGATTTTAGGAATTAAACAAAATCGTTCCTTTTTTTTGCAACAGATTTCTAACAGGATGATTTTTCTTACTTCTTCTTATAATTTTCGAGAATACTGGAACTTACCCAGTAAATATCATTTTTCCCCATCTGTGGATAACTGTATGATTCGATGAATTCTTCCGCAATGATTTTATAAGTTAATTTTTCGGATGTTCTTTTTTGTTTCTTAATTTGTGACGAAGTATAAAATAAGTATTTACCATCGGGCGAAACCATTGGACAAAATTCTCTCCCGGTTACATTTATTAAGTTGCCCATATTTTTCGGATTTGACCATTCGCCATTTTCATTAAAGGAAATGAACAAACCACCACCCTGTGGTCTTCCGAATGAAACAAATATTAAATAATCTTCGTCAGGTGCTATAAAAACATCTCCTTCCCAATTTCTGTTTATCGAATCGTTTAACTTTTGTGGCTCAGCAAAACCATTTCCCTCCTTTTTGGAACAAAAAATATCTCTTCCGCCTATTGTTCCTTTTCTTGCGGATGAAAAATAGAGATTACCCTGAGTGGATAAAGTCGGATAAACATCATCTGCATTGGAATTTACGTTCGAATCTAGTCGTTGAGGATCGATCCATTTGCCATTCTCATTTCTTAACCTCCATATATCCCAATCTATTTTAACATTATTCGTGGAGTCTATGGGCCGCTTTGAAATAAAATATAACCATTTACCATTGTTTGTAATAAATGGATCTGCATCGGAATATTTACCGGAGAAATCAGCAACTTCAGGCTTACTCCATTTTGACCCTTCATAATGCGATTCCATGATAACGT
>CAYNTB010000067.1:0-8835 GCA_964399905.1 uncultured Bacteroidales bacterium
ATTCATTTTTCAAGCGTGTTGATGCCGATTCAATCGATAAATTAATCGCCAAAGAAGAAGCATTGCCATCCAAGCTTGATGATAAGCAAAAAGAAGAGCTCAAAAAAGTGATCGAAAGAAACATTGATGGTAAAACCTTCAATTTATCATTTGAAAATCTAAGCGAAACAGATATGCCTTTCCTGATTACGCAAAATGAATTTATGCGCCGGATGAAAGACATGCAGCAATTAGGTGGCGGAGCCGGAATGTTTATGGGCGATATGCCTGACAGCTACAACCTCATAGCCAATTCAAACAATCCAATCTTTAGTCAGATTATTGAAGAAAAAGAAGCTGAAAAACAAGATTCGATCGTTAAACAACTTTATGATCTGGCCCTGCTTTCACAAAATCTGCTGAAAGGCGAATCTCTCACAAACTTCATTAAAAGAAGTGTAGAGATTATTAAATAAAAACAAGCACAACGGCCATAAAACGCTATTGTCGTAGTTCTTATTTAAGTTTTAGTGTATTTTTAGCCAAACAATGAAATAAAACAAAAAAAATGAAAAAATCGTGGATTATAATCGGGATTGTTGCAATTGTGATAATTCTAATATACAGCTCCGTAAAGGGGACTTACAATAAAATGGTTACTTATGGTGAGGACATCAATGGCAAATGGTCGCAGGTTACGACCGATTATCAACGTCGTTCCGATCTGATTCCAAATCTGGTAAATACAGTTAAAGGTTACGCTGATTTTGAGCAAGAAACCTTAACTGCCGTGGTTGAAGCAAGGGCAAAAGCAACTTCAGTAAATGTTTCTGCCGACAATCTGGATCCGGCTATGTTCGAACAATTTCAGGCAGCACAACAGGGATTAAGTTCTTCTTTGAGCCGTTTATTGGTTACCATCGAAAAATATCCCGATCTGAAAGCCAATCAAAGTTTTCTGGACCTGCAAGCACAACTGGAAGGAACCGAGAACAGAATCGCCAATTCAAGAAGGAAATTCAACGAATCAACCCAGATGTACAATACCTACATCAAAACATTCCCAAAAAACATTTATGCAAGTATTTTTGGGTTTGAATCTAAACCTTATTTCCAGGCAGAAGAAGGCGCAGAAAAAGCACCTGAAGTAGCGTTCTAATTTTAATTAAATCTACCATTATGGCGTCAGCACAGAATTTTTTTAACAAAGAACAAAAAGCAGAAATTAAAAAAGCAATTTTAATGGCCGAATTGGATACTTCGGGCGAAATAAAAGTTCATATTGAAAATAATTGTGATGAAGCAGTGCTGGACCGTGCCGCTTATTGGTTCGGAAAATTAAAAATGAACAATACGGAGCTTCGAAATGGCGTACTATTTTACCTGGCTGTTAAAAGCAAACGATTCGCTATAATTGGAGATGTAGGCATTAACGAGAAAGTTCCTGAAAATTTTTGGGATGATGTAAAAGAAGAAATGGCAGGTTATTTTGCCAAAGGGGAGTTTACACAAGGGCTTTCGAGCGGGATTCAACAAGCCGGGAGCCATTTAAAGAAATTCTTCCCACGCCATTCTAATGATATCAACGAACTTTCGGATGAAATTTCATTCGGTAAAGATTAAGCAAGTGAAGAAACTTATATATATCAGATTATTATCGATCGTACTTTTATTAAGCGCTACAAGCTTAAACGCCCAAAGCGATATTCCGGCAAGGCCTGTTCCCCCAAGACTTGTAAACGATTTTACCCAAACCCTGAATCGTTCAGAAATCAACAGTCTGGAGCAAAAACTGGAAAATTTCAGCAATACAACATCTAATCAAATTGTGGTAATGATCACCGATGATTTAATGGGCTATGATATTGTTGAATATGCCGATTTACTTGGAGATAAGTGGGGTGTCGGGCA
Source organism: uncultured Bacteroidales bacterium (assembly GCA_964399905.1). GTDB lineage: Bacteria > Bacteroidota > Bacteroidia > Bacteroidales. Next base: position 1,891 of record CAYNTB010000067.1, read on the forward strand.
AAAAGAATTCAATAATGGGGTGGTGATTGTAGTTAAGCCAAAAACCTCAGGTTCAAAAGGAGAGGTTCGTATTTCGGTCGGTTATGGCCTGGATGGTGCAATACCTGATGCCATCACAAACAGGATCATCGATCATGAAATGATCCCTTCTTTTCAGCAAAACGATTATTACACAGCCCTGGATAAAGGAACCAATGTGGTTATGGATTTGGCCCGAGGAGAATACAGCTCTGATGAATACCGGCAAAAAACTGAGGGCAGTCCATTTGGAATCTTAGTGCCGATTATTGCCATTATTTTCTTTATAATTGTGACCAGAAGGGGCCGTTCAGGCAACCAGACTTTTGGCCGAAACAGCGGTATTCCATTATGGACCATGTTTTTCCTGGGAAGCGCCATGGTCCGTGGAAGCCATCATGGAAGCTGGGGAAATTTCTCCGGCGGTTCCGCTGGCTTTGGTGGTGGCGGATTTGGCGGCTTCGGCGGAGGCGGTTTCGGTGGCGGAGGCGCCAGCGGGAGCTGGTAGTACACTTGATGTGATAATTTGATAATAAGCCAATGTGCCGATTAAGGTCTTAAAAGTAAAGGCTTCCCCCTGTGGGAAGCCTTTTTAGTTTAACGCTACGAGGGTTTAAAACCCTCGTAGCGTTTACCTGACAAATGGTTGATTCCCGAACAAGCTGGCGAATGTCAGCTTAGAATAACGAACTTTTATAAAAATTTACGGTATTTCGTTACCTCAATAGTTTTTTTAAAAAAATTCTTTTTTATATTTGCCTAGTTCGCAATTAATTTGAATTTAATCAAAATTCTGACTATATTTAATAGCTTAATTGCCTGTTTTTTTGGCAATGTACATTGCTCAGCATTCGAAATGTACTGCCTCATGAAATTTAAATTATTTTTATCATATGTGCACCAAACACAAGATTAGAATGAAATTTATCAAATCCCTCATTTTCGCATTTGTATCCCTCCTATTGCTGATCAATCCAAATCGCAGTTTGCAGGCTCAAGAAGGAAAAGATTTATATGCAGTTTGTTCAGCCTGTCATACCATCGGAGGTGGCCGGCTGATCGGGCCGGATTTAAAAGGAGTTAATGAAAGGCATGATGAAGCCTGGCTCATTAAATTTATCCAGAATTCACAGGCAGTTATCCAATCGGGAGATGAAAAAGCAGTGGCTCTTTTTGCTGAATACAACAATATTCCAATGCCACCAAATGATCTTACCGATGATCAGGTGCGCACATTACTTGCCTATATTAAAGATTATAATCCTGAAGCCGCAACAACTGAAACTACTGCGCCAACAGAAGAAATTCAATCAGTACCGGAAGTTCAAACTTATGGGGAACCTGCATATGTAAGAAAAGCCAATGCCCGGAATTTCGGCACCACATTTTTTATCGCTTTATTTTTATTTGTTCTGGCCATTGCCGACCTGATCTTTACCCGCTTGATCAAAGCAAAATTTGTTCACATTATTGTGATGCTGATATCGGTTTTTATCATGGGTGAAATTGTGATTTTGGAGGCACAGGGGCTGGGGCGTCAACAATATTATGAACCTGTTCAACCCATCGAATTTTCGCATAAGGTACATGCCGGTCAAAATCAAATCGACTGTATGTATTGTCATACAACGGCAACAGAAAGTATGCATGCAGGGATTCCTTCACCACAATTGTGCATGAACTGTCATACCGTTGTAAAATCAGGGAAATTGACAGGGACCGAAGAAATTGCGAAAATATACCAGGCCATCGAAACCCAAACCCCCATCGAATGGATCAAAGTACACAATGTTCCTGATCATGTCTTCTTCAGTCATGCGCAACATGTAAGTGTAGGTCAAATAGATTGTAACGAATGCCATGGGCCTGTTGAAACCATGGATCGTATCATGCAGGTTAACGATTTGAGCATGGGTTGGTGCATTGATTGTCACCGGACCAAAGAAGTGAATTTTGAGAACAATTTTTATAAAGACTATACTAAATTACACGAAGAACTCAATGCTGGAAAACGCAGCAGGATCACCGTTGACCTGGTTGGTGGCGAGGATTGTCAAAAATGTCATTACTAAAATATAGCGATCATCATAAAATTTTATCCAGATGAAGAAATACTGGCAAAGCATAGAAGATTATAATAAAATCATTAACAATCAGAAAGACGCTACTGAACCCCAAGCCGAATTTTCAATTGAGGGCATGACAGCAGAAGAAGTGAAAGGCGGTACCAATCGCCGTGATTTTCTCAAAATGCTGGGCTTTACGGTGGGGGGTGCAGTTATCGCAGCCAGTTGCGAAACACCTGTTCGTAAGGCAATTCCATTCCTGAACCAACCAGAAGAGATCACGCCCGGCATTCCAAATTTTTATGCATCATCTTTTTTTGACGGGAATGAATATTGCAGCATTCTGGTAAAAACAAGAGAAGGACGCCCCATCAAGATTGAAGGCAACGATTTGTCTCCCATTTCTAAAGGAGGAACAACTGCCAAGGTTCAGGCTTCAGTACTGAATTTATACGACAATGCCCGATATAAAGGACCGAAAAAAGACAATCAGGATACCGACTGGGCAACTTTAGACGCTGATATCTCAACACAACTAAAAAATTTAAATAAAGAAGGGAAGGAAATTGTAATCCTGAGTGGAACCATCATCAGCCCATCTACCAAACAATTAATTGAAGAGTTTAAGGCCATATATCCGAATACAAAATGGATTACTTACGATGCCATCTCCTATCAGGCCATCAGACTGGCACATCAAAAACAATTTGGTGAAGCAATAATCCCCTCTTATGAAATTTCGAAAGCAAAGCTCATTGTAGGATTTAACGCTGATTTTCTGGGTACCTGGCTTTCTCCGGTTGAATTCACTAAACAATATTCTGCCGCTCGCAGATTGATCAATGGTGAGACTACAATGCTTCGCCATGTTCAGTACGAAACCACCCTGACCATCACCGGAGGAGCTGCAGATAACCGCTACCCAATTAAAGCATCTGATGAGAAAAACATCCTTTTAAATCTTTACAACACCCTGGCTGAAACACTTGGTTATAAAGCATATCCGGCTCCATCCAGCCCAGTTAAAATGGACGAGCTGGCAACTGAACTCATCGAGAACCGGGAGCAATCCATCATCATCTCAGGCAGTAATGATGAAGAAACCCAACTCATTGTAAATGCCATCAATTACATACTCGGAAACTATGGAAAAACCATCGACCTGACCCATCATTTTATGCTTAAACAAGGAGATGATCAGGCAATGGAAGAACTAATCGGGCGAATGATTGAAGGTAATGTTGGTGCCATTATTCATTATAATGCAAATCCCGCTTATAACTATCCGGATGCTGAAAAATTTAAAGAAGCTCTTCAAAATGTAGCATTAAAAATTTCTTTTGCAGAATCACCGGATGAAACAAGCGAATTATGCAATTATGTTGCACCCGACCATAATTATTTGGAATCATGGAATGACCTTGAACCCAAATTGGGATATTTCAGTATGTCCCAACCTACGATCCGAAATATTTTTGATACCCGCCAGGCACAGGATAGTTTATTAAAATGGATGGGTTCGGAAGATACTTACCTTGGTTTTATTGAAAAACACTGGGAAAAAAACATGTACCCACGGCAAACAAAATTCAGCAATTTTAAAGCATTCTGGAATCAAACCGTACATGATGGTGTTTTTAAGGCCGAAGATGTGAAGACCAAGACAGCTGATTTTAAAGCATTTGATCTCGAATCTACTCCTGTCGATGTTGAAGGAATTGAACTTTTCCTTTATGAGAAAGCCGGAATCGGTTCCGGTAACTTTGCCAATAATCCATGGCTTCAGGAACTACCGGATCCGATCTCAATGGCTACCTGGGATAATTATTTATGCGTTTCACCTGCGATGGCTGAACAATTGGGATTTAAAACAGAGAGTGTCGCCCTGATCAATCAAACATTCGAGATGCCGGTACTTGTGCAACCCGGCCTGGAAAAAAACACTGTAGCAGTTGCCCTGGGCTATGGACGAACAACCGCCGGTAATGTTGGAAACAATGTTGGAACAAATTTTTATCCTTATCTGTTTACTAAGAATGGCCTTAAGAAACTGAGCGGAAATTTTGTTCAAATTGAAAAAGTGAGCAAAAAATCTTATCCGTTGGCATTAACCCAGGAGCATCATACGATGGAAGGCCGAAGCCTGGTCAGGGAATCCACCCTGGAGAAATTCATAGAAAACCCGGCCTCAGGAAATGAACAACATGCCATCGATGCTGAAAAAAATACCACCCTTTACACAGAACCTGAATTTACAGGATTTCATTGGGGGATGGCCATCAACCTGAATTCATGTATTGGTTGCGGAAACTGTGTTATCAGTTGCCAGGCCGAAAACAATGTGGCAGTTATTGGCAAAGAAGAAGTTAAGAACAGACGAATCATGCACTGGATCAGAATCGATCGTTACTATTCCGAAGAATCTGAAAACCCTGAAGTGTTTCATCAACCGGTTATGTGTCAACATTGCGACAATGCTCCCTGCGAAAATGTGTGTCCCGTTGCCGCAACACCACACAGTAGTGAAGGACTCAATCAAATGGCTTACAACCGCTGTATCGGAACCCGCTATTGCATGAATAATTGTCCGTACCGTGTTAGAAGGTTTAACTGGTTCGAATATGCGAACAATAAAAACTTTGACTACAATATGGGCAATGATGTTGGTAAACTGGTATTAAATCCGGATGTTGTGGTCCGATCGAGAGGGGTTGTTGAAAAATGCTCACTTTGTGTACAAAGGATTCAGGAGAAGAAACTTTTGGCTAAACGTGAAAACAGGCAATTGGCAGATGGTGAGATTAAAACGGCTTGTCAGGCTAGCTGCCCGGCTGACGCCATTACCTTTGGCAATTTATTGGATCCGAACAGTGAAATTTCGAAAATCAATCAAAATCCACGGTTCTATCATCTGCTTGAACAATTACATACCTTGCCATCAACAAGTTATTTGACAAAAATCAGAAATAAAAAAAGCTAAACTAACCTTTTCAATATGTATAAAAAAGAAGTTAGAGGAATATTAGTTGAGGGAAACAAAACTTACGGGCAAATCACCCGCGACATCACCATGCCCTTGTATGCAAAAACACCCTTATGGTGGTACATTGCTGCATCCGTTTCTTCCATTGCCATTCTGGTAGGTGTTTGGGGCATATACACAACCGTATCAACCGGAATTGGAACCTGGGGTGTAAACAACAATGTTGCCTGGGGATGGGGAATCATTAACTTTGTGTGGTGGGTTGGTATCGGCCATGCCGGAACTGCTTTTTCAATTTTCCTGTTAATTTTGCGCCAAAAATGGAGAACTTCCATCAACCGCGCAGCAGAGGCCATGACAGTGGTAGCAGTTATTTGTGCCGGTATGTTTCCGATGCTGCACATGGGCCGTATTTGGAATGCATTTTTCATCCTGCCTTACTGGAATACCAGGGGACCATTATGGGACAACTTCAACTCGCCTTTATTTTGGGATGTGGTTGCGATTAGCACTTATCTGATGGCATCTGCAGTTTTTTGGTTTATTGGGATGATCCCCGATTTTGCAACCATTAGGGATAATACAACTTCTAAAGTAAAAAAACGCGTTTACGGATTTTTGAGTTTTGGTTGGATCGGTAACGCCCGGGGATGGTTACGATTTGAAACTGCATCTCTTTTGTTGGGTGGTCTTGCCGCTCCACTTGTTGTAGCAGTTCATTCAATCGTTTCGATGGATTTTGCAACCTCGGTTATGCCTGGATGGCACACCACCATCTTTCCACCCTATTTTGTAGTCGGAGCTATTTTCTCTGGTTTCGGAATGGTACTAACCTTAATGATCATCGTTCGGAAAGTATTTAAATTTCAGGATTTTGTAACCCAATCGCACTTCGATGCCATTGCCCGGATTCTGACCTTTATCAGTTTAATTATGGCAACGGCTTACACAACCGAACTCTTTATTGCCTGGTATAGCGGAGCTGAATATGAAATGTTCACCTTTATGAAAAACAGGGTGACAGGTGATTATACGATGGCTTTCTGGACCATGGTAACCTGTAATGCCATTATTCCTCAACTTTTCTGGTTCAAAAAAATCAGAAAAAATATAACAATCGTATTTATTATTTCTATTTTTATCAATATCGGAATGTGGTTTGAACGCTATGTGATCGTTGTGACATCCCTTTCAAAAGATTTCCTTCCTTCAAGCTGGGCAACTTACTCGCCTACGCATGTAGAAGTTGCAATTTTCGTGGGGACATTAGGCATATTTTTAATGGGGGTATTGATGTTCTTTAGATACATCCCAATGATTGCTATCAGTGAAGTAAAGGGTATTTTGAAAAAAACCAGTAAATAATCGGCTATGCAAACAACAAATATAATCGGAGTTTATGATGATGAAGATGTTTTGTTAAACGCCATTCATCAGGTTCAGGACAAGGGAATAAAAGTAAAAGATGTGTACACCCCTTTTCCGATACATGGAGTTTTTGAGGCTCTGAAACTAAAAACCCGGCTGCCTTTGGCTACTTTCATTTACGGAGTTATCGGCGTCATTATCATTTTTAGTTTTCTGTACTGGACATCAGTGGTAAGCTATCCTTTAAAGTTCGGTGGGAAGCCCCTGAATTCACTCTCTTTCATTATCATCATGTTTGTGGCCACCATTTTTGTTGCAACCTTTTTAACATTTATGACCTTTTTCATCCGTGAAAAACTGGGCCCTGGCAAAAAAGCCCAGGTGATTGATCCCCGATCAACCGACGACAAATTCCTGATCATTATTGAAAAAGAAGAACAAATGACAAAACAGGAAGTTGAATTAATTAAAAACGCATTAAAAGAAATTGGGGCCTCAGAAATTAATGAA
>CAYNTB010000068.1:0-1910 GCA_964399905.1 uncultured Bacteroidales bacterium
GTTGAAACCATTAAAAATACTCCAACTGATAAACTATACCAAAATAAATATTAAATGAAAATCACAAATATTGAATATTTCAGATTGGATATGCCCCTGGCAGAACCTTATACGATCGCATATGAAACAATCAGCCAGACCACTAACATCATTCTTAAACTAAGTACTGATACCGGACTGACCGGCTGGGGCTGTTCAGCACCCGATCGTGAAGTTACCGGTGAAACAGCTGAAGATGTTATACAAAATATCGAAAATATTATTATTGACCTACTTAAAGGAGAATCGCCCTTTCAAATAGCCCGATTTAACCATCAACTTAAACAACAATTAAAAACGACCTCTTCAACTTTGGCCATGGTTGATATAGCCCTTTATGATTTGATGGCAAGAAAGGCAAAACTACCGCTTTATCAGTTACTTGGCGGATTCAGAAATTCAATACCAACGAGCATTACGATTGGAATAATGCCCCTTAAGCAGACCCTCGATCAGGCTGGTTACTATTTTAAGAAAGGATTTACTATCCTGAAATTAAAAGGTGGCCTAAATATGCATGAAGATATTGAAAAGGTTATAAAATTAAGGGAGACTTACGGAAATGATTTCCTGCTTCGATTTGATGCAAACCAGGGTTATTCTGTAAAAGAATCCATTGATTTTATTGCAGCAACAATGAAAGCCGGCATTGAAATTTTTGAACAACCCAGCCAAAAAAACAATGATGATACGCTCGGGCAAATCACACGGAATGTTAAAGTACCTGTGATGGCTGATGAAAGCATCAAATCCTTAAATGATGCTTACCGATTGGTTAGCAACAATATAATCGATATGGTGAATATAAAATTGATGAAAGTAGGCGGCTTGCTCGAATCGCTGCATATTAATTCAGTCTCAAAAGCTGCAGGCATGGAAGTCATGGTTGGGTGCATCGACGAATGTGCGCTGGGAATATCAGCCGGATTGCATTTTGCACTCAGTCGGCCTAACATCGAATATGCAGATTTGGATGGACATCTGGATTTACTGGAAGATCCATTTATAAATCTTTTTAAGTTGAAGGATGGAATCATGTACCCATCTTCGCATGAGGGATTGGGAAAAATAAACCTTTAATACATGAATAACCAGTTAAAAAAAACCATAAAATCACAAAAAACAGACCAATGAAGAATAAAAATTTTATCAGCTTAAACTTGAATATCAGGGGGATCGAACAATCTCCAACTCTGGCAATTAACGAATTAAGTAAAAAACTGAACGGCAACGGTAAAACAATTTATCCATTGGGGCTTGGTCAATCCCCTTTTCCGGTTCCTGCTCCCGTGGTAGAAACCTTAAGAATGCATGCACACGAAAAAGATTACCTGAATGTAAAAGGCTTGGAAGCTCTGCGACAGGCTGTGGCACATTTTCACCGACAAAAAGACAATGTAGATATTAAGGCCAATAACGTGCTTATCGGGCCGGGTTCAAAAGAATTAATGTTTATTTTACTCCTGGTCTATTATGGAGATATTATCACTCCTACCCCATGCTGGGTTTCGTATGCTCCACAGGCGAAAATCATCGGTCGTAATATTCGATTAATTCACACAACTTCGAAAAACAAATGGAGATTAACGGCTAAACAACTCAGTGAATTTTTAGCCAGGGAACATGACACCTATAAACCCCGATTAATGATTTTAAATTATCCATCAAATCCCGATGGTGGAACCTATTCTGCAGAAGAACTTAAAATCCTCCAGCCGATCTCAGGATGCTTCTTAATTTCCGTCCATTCTGTTTCATCCAGTTTATCTGGTTTATTCAAAATCCTTTCGGATATTCCTATTTTCCCGATATCATGGAGCAGACCGGCTGTTCGTATCTGAGATATCTCGTCCTTTGACAGATCCAGCTTT
>CAYNTB010000068.1:1920-8730 GCA_964399905.1 uncultured Bacteroidales bacterium
AAATCCCGATGGTGGAACCTATTCTGCAGAAGAACTTAAAAAAATTGCAAAAGTGGCCAAGAAACATGAAATGATCATTTTATCAGATGAAATTTATGGCCAATTACATTTTAAAGGAGAACATGTATCTATTGCCCGTTTCTACCCCGAAGGCACGATAATCAGTTCAGGATTGTCTAAATGGTGTGGAGCCGGTGGATGGAGATTGGGAACTTTTGCCTTCCCATCCAATTATGAATGGTTGATGAACGCCATGTCGGCAGTAGCCAGCGAAACCTATACCTCAGTGAGTGCTCCCATTCAATATGCAGCAGTAAGAGCATTTAAAGGTGGGATTTTAATTGAGCGCTATTTATGGCACGCCCGCCGAATACTTGAACATCTGGCAAACAAAAGCACTGCAATTCTTAGGAAAGCCGGCATACAGGTTCATACCCCTGATGGAGCATTTTATTTATTTATTGATTTTACACCACTTGCAGCCAAACTCAAAGAAAAAGGAATTACAAACAGTAAAGTACTCTGCGAACGATTACTCAAAGATTCGGGAGTGGCAATATTGCCTGGTGAAGCTTTTCAGCGCCCACCTGAAGAATTGACTGCAAGATTGGCCTATGTAAACTTCGACGGGGCAAAGGCCTTATCCACCAGCGAAACCATACCATTAAATGAAAAACTGCCTGATAATTTTGCAGAGAACCACTGTTTTTCTGTAATCCAGGCCATGCAAAAAATTGCAGATTGGGCTAATTCATAATAATTGACCTCTGAAAATTTTCACATCATTGTTAACGAGGGCCCCCGATTCTTTGAATTCGATTAAAAAGCATTAAATTATTTCCTATATTTGGTTTAAGCATCTTTGTTGAACCAAATAAAGGAAATATGAAAAAACTTTTAATAATTTTTATTGTATTCATTACAACAACTTCTTACGCACAGGACATCATCGAAAAACTCACCTTTGATGATTGTAACAACATCGAAGTATTTCAGGACATAAAAAATAACACAAGAATACTCGAATATACAGCAGCTGACGGAACCATCATGCGAATAGGCGATACACTGGTAATTGGCACTCCTGCCGGTAGTATTACTTCAACCACCGGTGTTGGCGCCGGAAATACAGTTCGTGCAGGCAAAGCAGTTTCAAAAACAAAAAGTAGTTTTACAACCATTATTATGGGCAGGCCCGCAGGTGTTGGAAACGTTTTAAATGCGCTGGCAGGTGAATCGGAAGATAATGCAGGAGCGGAAATGGAAAACGAAATTGTTGTTATTCGCGAAATGAAGGTAACTCATAAAGGAAGCAAGAAAAAACCACTGGCGGTTGTAGTATTGCTGGGAGAACCTAATGACAGGGCTTTCGGTATTAATAAATATATGTCGGTAACAGATTACGAAAAAGCTGTAATTGCAGGAGAAATTAAAAGCCAAAATGCACCGATGACCAGAGATGAAGCAATCGCCAAATTAAAAGAAGCCAAAGAATTACTTGATTTGGGAATTATTGATGAAGCTGAATACGAAAGATTAAAGGAAGAATTAAGCCCCATTATTATTGGCAAATAAACAATATTTACAAATAAAAACAGCGGCAGTAAAATTGGATCAATTTTGCTGCCGCTGTTTTTTATCTATAATGAATTGTTAACAATCTTCAGTGATTAATTAAATGCTTTTTTTAGCCAGGTAAAAATCTACCATTTCAAGACTTTTATCTGCAACACGGGCATTCATTTCATCCAGTGTTTTTGGCGGTGGCACGATTACTTTTTCGCCTTTTCTCCAGTTTAATGGCAAAGCAACCTTGTATTTATCAGCTACCTGCAATCCTTCGAGTACCCTTAAAATTTCATCCATATTTCTTCCCACATTCAGTGGATAATACATAATCAAACGAATCTTCTTGGACGGATCAATAAAGAATACCGCCCTTACAGCTGCAGTTTCACTTTCGTTTGGCTGAAGCATCCCGTAGAGTTTCGATACCTTCATATCAATATCCGCGATAATCGGGAAATCAAAATAAACTCCAGTTTTTTCCTTTACATTGCTAACCCATGCCAAATGAGAGTGAATACTATCAATACTTAAGCCTACTAATTCTGCATTCAATGCATCAAACTCTGATTTTCGCTCTGCAAAACCACTCATTTCAGTGGTACATACCGGAGTAAAATCGGCTGGGTGTGAAAATAATACCACCCACTTGTCTTTGGCAAATTCCGAAAATTGGATCGGGCCTTTTGTTGTCACTGCTTTAAAATCCGGGGCAATATCTCCGATTCTGGGCATGCTTGTGTTCAATAATTCTTGTTCCATTTTGCTAATTTTTTAATGATTAATAAATATTTGTTGTGATTCTTCTTTTTCGCTTTATTTTTCTAAAAATTTTATAAAACAAAGATAATTGCAGAATTATTATAAATCAAATCAATATTTTCTATATTTGTATAGTTTATATCTATATTCATGACCATACAGCAACTCGAATATGTAACAGCCCTGAATTCGACCAGGCATTTTGTAAAAGCAGCCGAAAAATGCTTTGTTACACAGCCAACCCTTACGATGCAGGTTAAAAAGCTCGAAGAAGAAATAGGCATCCTCCTGTTTGACAGATCGAAAGTACCATTGAAACCAACCAAAGCAGGAATTCCTTTTATCGAAAAAGCAAAAAATATTATACGGGAAGTTCAACATCTGAAAACGATGGTATCTGACGAAAAGGAATCAATTGAAGGATTATTCACCCTTGCCATTATCCCGAAAATTGCACCCTACATATTACCCGCATTTTTAAATAGCTTTACCAAACAATATCCAAATACGATTTTAAATATCAAAGAATTGCAAACCCTGGAGATTGTAAAGCAGCTTAAGAATGAACAACTTGACATGGGGATATTGGCTACTCCTTTGCTTGAACCTACCATAAAAGAGGTGCCCATTTACAATGAAGCATTTGTACTCTATTTATATGAGACGCATGAATTGATGAAAAAAGAATTCATCAATGGTTCTGATATTCAAAAAGAAGAGCTGTTATTATTAAGCGAAGGGCATTGCTTCAGAGAACAAGCCCTTGAAGTATGCAACTACTCAGGCTACAAAAGTCATAAAAACTTTTTCTACGAAAGTGGTTCCATCGAAACAATTAAACATATGGTGGATAAAGGAATCGGGATCACACTAATCCCCGAACTTGCAGTCATAAATGAGAATGATAAATTACATAGCAAACGATTCAATCAGCCTGAACCCAGCCGGGAAGTGAGCATAGTAACGCATGTAAGTTTTGCAAAAGAAAAACTAATTGACATCATTCATGAATCCATCAAACAAATTATCCCTAAACAATTGGATAGGCAAACAAGGGGCTTACGTGTTAAATGGCGATAATCGAAAAATCAAACAACCATTATTTCTCATCTATTTATCTTAAGTGATAAGCATATATATTAAATATAGAAATATTTAAATATAAACTTGTATTATGAACATATGTGCATTATATTTGCAGAATAAATGGTCAATCAGAACATCTGCTTAATAAATTGCTATAGTAGTTTCATCATCCATTACTGCGATTAAGAGCAGAAAACGCTTAAATTATTTTTTATGAAAAACAAAATTTACCCTGATTCAGGGATAGAACTGACGACTTTTACTGCAAAGCATTATGATAAATTAATGAACACCCTTTCGTTTGGATTGTATCGTGGATTTATTGCCAGAGCCGTAAAAAACATGGGTGTCCTGGGTTCGGATCATATACTTGACCTCGGATGCGGCACCGGTAGAAATGCCAAAATGATTGCTTCATATCTCTCAGCGAATGGTAAAATTACAGGTCTCGACATATCCGAATTAATGGAGCAACAATTTCTTGATAAATTCAGAGGTGATGAACGGGCTCAGTTTATCAGGCAAAGAATCGATATCGACTTCGATCTGAAACAACAATTCGATAAAATACTGATCAGCTTTGTTCTACACGGGTTTCCTCATGAAATAAGACAAAATGTTTTGAACAATGTTTACAAACACCTAAAACCCGGTGGATCATTTTTTATACTTGACTTTGCTGAATTTGACATGGCCACAATGCCAGCTTTACACAGGTACATTTTTAAGAAAGTTGAATGTAAATATGCTTTCGATTTTATTGAAAAAGACTGGAAACAAATATTATCCAATTATGGCTTTACTGATTTTAACGAAACCTATTATTTAAAAAAATATGTTCGTTTACTTAAGGCCACCAAATAAATGATCAATCATGATATTAAAATTTGCATTTGCAGTAAATAACGATCATCATTTCGAGAAGAAACATTTTGGGGATGCTGATAAATACCTGATATACAAAGAGGACGAAAATGATATCACCTTTGTATCAGCACACATTAATCAATACAAATCGCTGGATAAAGAAACCATGCACGGATCGAAAAAAAAGGGCAAGGCCATCATCGATTTTCTTAAGCTAAACGGAGTAAACGTACTGGTTTCAAGACAATTTGGCAAAAACATCAGCCTGATCAACAAACACTTTATTCCGGTAAAAATATCATCTGAGGAGCCGGGTGAAGTCATCCAAATATTATCCAGGCACCTTCATTGGATACAAGATGAATGGGAACCGGGAAAAAACAACTTTAAACTTTTTTCGATCAAATCAGGTATTCTTAAATCATCTATAAAAGATAACTGATCCTGGCAGGAATAAATAGCTTCGACTAAACTATCTCAACCTGATACTCTTAACCATCCCTGTTTCAGTATCAAATTCTATTTCTGCCTTAACAGATGGCGTTTGGGCTACAATTCCAAATTGATTAATAATTTTACTGCTTTCATGAATAATTTCACCATTGTACAGCACCTGAATATTTACCTGTTCAGGAATGCGGTAATAATATCCGCTAAGCTCGCCATCAATGATATCGTTTGATTTTTGCACAAAACGATCGGCAGCAAATGAATTCTGTTCGGGGATCAGTTTAAGGGTAACCGCACTACCCTGCGATGAATTTTTAACCATAAAACCCTCGGCTTCGGAAAACCTGAAAACCATCTGGTTCCCACTTGCATTTTTCGACGGGATATAGACATATGATTTAAACAACAATTCTTTGCGTGTTCTTCCGGTGAACAAAGAAAGATATTCAGATTCCATCCTCTTTAGTTGCCCATCCATGTATTGCATACTGCCTGCGTAATTGGTTTCCTGGTATCCTGTTAATAACAAAAACCTGTTTTCGCGTATTTTCGCCAGATAATCCGAAGCTTCCCTTGCTTTTTGTTCCAAATCTTTTTTTAACCAGCTTGTATTGTAAAAGTATCGCTCATACGAAACAGTATCAACACTGATCCTTCTTACGATGGTATCCATATGCTGATAAAAATTCTGATCCGCAAAATAATTGAACAAAGATTTTTCTTTATTTGAATCCAGATTTACCTTTATCTGCTGATATTCAAGTTCACCCGCATTATCCATAAAGTTCACCCCCTTTATGATCCCTGATTTGGTCAATCGTAAAAAGAGCGATTTATCTTCTTTGGACTTTCTATCCACATGCACAAAGTAAGATTGTTCCGGGTCTGGTTGTGAGATGGTCCCGATCCTGATTTCTTTTATTTTGTAATGCTTCGAAGGTGTTTCGATCACTTCAGCCAGTCCCATATATTTTTCAGCATAAGCGTGTAAGGGACCCGGAATATCCTCCTCTAATTCAGCAATAACATCTATTTTCAAAACAGTTCGCGGCAAAAAGTAGAACAACCCATCTTTAGCATTCAGCGTATTTGCATTGGCAACCGGATAAACCTTAATTTGTGCCCACGAATGCAAAAAAAGAAACTGGGCAATTAATATTATTAGAACACTTTTAATTTTCATGGCCTGAGCTTTTTAATGTTATAAAGATAAGCATACTATTTTAAGAATAATAGCTCGCGATACTTTGGCAGTGGCCAGAGTTCATCGTCAACCAAAAGTTCAAGCTTATCCACATGCCTTCTGATAATCTCAAAATAAGGAAATACATTCTGATAATAGGCATTGGCTTTCGATTCCTCACATTCGATTTTATTGGCTATCTTTCTTTCCTCAAGCATTTCATCGGTTTTCAATTTTATTTGAGAGATATGTTCAGATATATCTTTGATGGTCTGTACCTGGTCTTTTGAAAGGCCGACATAGGTTTTTTCATCCAGAACCTGCTTTAGGCCAAGGGTATTCTCAATCAAGGTATTTTGATAACGAATGGCAATTGGGATGATATGATTTTTCGCCAAATCGCCCATTACCCTGGATTCAATTTGAATCTTTTTTGTATAGTTTTCCAGATTGATTTTATACCTGGCATCCATTTCCTTTGCAGTCAGAACATTATTCCGTTCGAATAAGTCGATGGTTTCATCTGAAATATATGCATTTAACGCAGGCGGGGTTGCAGTAATGTTTAACAATCCTCTTTTTTTGGCTTCTTTCAGCCAGTCTGCACCATAGTTATTACCTTCAAACCTGATTTTTTTTGAATCCTTAATGTATTGTTTTACGACTTTAAATATGGCATCGTTTTTCTTAAATTTTTGTTTAACCAATTCTTCAACTTCAGCATTGAATTTTTTTAATTGATCTGCCACCATCAGGTTCAGAACAATCATTGGCTTGGCACAAGTTGAAGCCGACCCCACTGCCCTGAACTCAAATTTATTACCTGTAAATGCAAATGGCGAGGTTCGGTTTCTGTCGGTATTATCGAGGAGTATTTCTGGTATCTTTGGGATTAA
>CAYNTB010000069.1:0-8687 GCA_964399905.1 uncultured Bacteroidales bacterium
GTTTAAATTCTGTTGGATTCCGGTATTTCGCTTTGCTGCAACCGGACTGACTTTAAAACATCAGGTACCCGTTATAAAACCCCAATCATCAAAAAACCCCCACATCGAACATCCCACATCCAACCTCAAACTCCTTCAAACCAAAAGGGTTACTTCAATATTTGAAATAACCCTTTTGTTCAATCAATCAATCAATCAATCAATCAATCAATCTCTATTTAATAAACCCTTTTGGCCTTTTCCATCGAATGGGTGCAGGTGGTTCGGGTTTCATTTGGAACTCGTTTTCTTTAAGCATTTCCATGGCCGTTTCAACAGCTTTGACCAATTGCGGATCGATGCCCTGCAATACAAGTTTAGGTTCCTGAATTACTTCAATATCGGGTGCGATTCCAACACCTTCTACGGCCCAGTTTCCATCCGTATCATAGAATCCACCTCTCGGGGCAACCATTCTTCCGCCATCAATAAATCGTGGCGTATCCCAGGTGCCGACCAAACCGCCCCAGGTTCGCGTGCCGACCATTTTGCCAATTTTGGCTTTTTGGAACATATAAGGGAACAAGTCTCCACCTGATCCGGCCCTTTCGTTGATGATCATTACTTTAGGTCCCCAAAGGCCTGCCATGGGTGTTGTCCATGGCCGATGATCGTTGGCATTGCTGTTAAAATACCCGTACAATGGCCTGAGCATAATGTCCATCATATAATCGGCGGCAGATCCCCCGCCATTGTTTCTTTCGTCTATAATCACTCCTTTTTTGTCCTGTTGGGCAAAATAATAACGGTTAAAGGAAGTGAAGCCCGGAGTGCTTGTATTCGGTACATAAACATAAGCCAGCTTGCCACCCGAAAGTTTGTCAACGGTTCTGCGGTTATCTTCAACCCATGCGATGCTTCGTAATTGTCCGTCGCTGCGCAATGGTTTTACCACTACCTCTTTTGCTTTTGTCAAATCTGTTCCTGAACTAAGGCTGAGGCTTGTTAGCATTCCTGCCGTTTGTTCGAATAAACTGTATGGATTTGTGGGTGCTTTCAGTTCATGGCCATTTACAGCCAGTAAGTAATCACCTTCCTTCACTTCAATCCCCGGAACCGCAAGCGGAGCATCCAGGCCGGGGTTCCAGCTTTCGTTATTGTATATTTTGCTGATCTTGTAATACCCATTTTCTTCGGTAAAATCGCAGCCCAATAAACCAACCGGCACATATTCGATGTCTGGCATATCTCCACCAGAAACATAGGAGTGTCCGATGGCCACTTCTCCGCTTAATATATCAACCACATAATTCAGATCGGTACGATGGCGCACATAATCGATCCATGGTGAATACCAGTTGTAAATATCGTTCCAGGGGGCACCATGTACATTGTTAACATAGAGAAAATCCCTCATATAGCGCCACCCTTCCCTGAATATCTGGTGATATTCCGCCTGGGGATCAATTTTGATTTTTAGGTCCATTTTGAGGGCTCCATCTCCTCTTTTGGGCTTTGCTTTGGTGCTCACAATATTCCATGTTCGTCCTGTCCCGATGAGCAAACTGCTGCGGTCGGCAGAAATGCTTGCTGCTGTAACTCCCGGTAGAAATTCTTCGGATTCATTCTTTTCAAGATCAAACTTTAACATGGTCAGTGTCCGTTCGTTTGGAATGCTTTCCATTACAAATACGCTGTTTGCCGGTCCTGCCACCAGTGCTACGTAATTTCTTGAAGGCATGTTGAGGGCAATAATTCTACGGGCGATATTAACATCATCGATGCGAATGTCTTTTGATTTTTCTTCAGTGGCACCATCATCTTTTTTCCCTTTTGCAGATTTGTCGGATGCAGCTTTGGTTTCGGTGGCTTTTGCTTTTTCTTCATCGTCGCTTTTGGCTATAATTGGCGAAGCAACACCTTCCTGAAGGATCATGCAATATAGACTATATGTTGCATCCGGATCGTATGAACTCATGTCGAGCCAGCCGGTTTTAAGTCCATAATTTGTGCTGGCCAAAAAATAAAGGTATTTGCCGCTTTCATCCCAAACCGGGGAAACCACATCTGCCATACCATCTGTTAATTGTAGTCTTTTTCCGCTTTCAATATTGTAGGCAAATGCAGCCTTAAAGCTGTTGTCCAGTTGTCGTGCATAAACAATCCATTTGCTGTCGGGTGACCAAACCGGGTTCATGGCCCTGTTCGGATTTGCGAAACGGTCGGTATCTGCTTTGGTGGCATTGCCACTCGCAATATCTAAAACCCAGAGGTTATAATCGGTATCTGTATATGCAATGTATTTCCCGTCGGGCGACCAGTCGGGTTGAAAATAAAAAGTTGGATTGGGAAGTGCTATTTCACGCACATTATTGCCAAACTGGTCGGCTATCATGAGCCTGTATTCTCCACTTTGATCTGAGAACCAGGCCACCTGATCTCCATTGGGTGACCAAATCGGAGAACGGTCGGCAACACCCGGCGTATTTGTTAAATTTCGCCAGTTTCCATTTTCTTTCGGAATGGTGAAAATTTCGCCACGATATTCGAAAATTGCTCTTTTCCCTTTGGGTGAGATATTGGCATTGGCCAGTCCCATTACCGGAACATCTTCCCATCGGACGCGCGAAAAATTCATATCACCTTTAACCGTGATTTCGAGTTGTTTTGCTTCAGTTGAATTTCCGCTCATTAAATGCAGATATCCGCCTTGTTCATATACAATGGCATCTTTACATGCATCCAGGTTCTTAACATCGAATTGCTGGTGAAAAGTGATTTGCTGTTCCGTTTTGTTTTCCGGATCAAACATCCAAATATTCATGGCATAATCCCGTTCAGACAGATAGTAAACCTTGTTTTGATACCACACGGGGCTCATATGCCGTTCTTTGTCGGGTTGGGGAGTGCGGATCAAATCCTTGGTTTTCATGTCAACAATCCAGATTGGCATGGCCTGACCGCCACGATAGTTTCTCCATTCTTCGTCCCAGCCAGTGATCGGTGTATAAGCAATGTATTTTCCGTCGGGAGAAATTTCGCCGTAGGCAGCCCTTGGAATATCAATGGCAGTTGGAAGGCCACCTTCCAGTCCGACTTTAAAAAATTTATTGGTTTGTGTTGGGTGCGATTCACGTCCGGACCTGAACATAACTTCACCTTCGGGGGTCCACCCCTGTACAAAGTCGCCTCCCGGATGCCAGGTGAGTCGTTTTGGCGATCCGCCATCAGCCGGGATCACATAAACATCAGTGTTGCCATCATATTGCCCGGTAAAAGCAATCCATTTTTCGTCGGGTGAAAAATGTGGAAGTGATTCAGAACCTTCATTGGTGGTTAATCGGATAGCTTCGCCTCCGTCTCTGTCAACTTTCCAAAGATCATCGGCATAAACAAACACAATGCTTTTTGATGAAACGGTGGGTTCACGCAATAACATGGTTCCCTGGCTAAATGCCTGTGTGCTGACAAACAGCAGTAATAAACTGATTTTAAATAGTGTTTTCATATAATTATTTGGTTGATGAATACATAGTTTCAGATCACATTTGGTTATAGTAATCTATATAATCCATTTAAAAGGGTTATAATCAGGCAAGATATAAATAATTTTTAAGTAAAAAATCATTAGAAATAACTACTTCCATCCCAACAATGGGTGCAGAGTTTTTCTTTAGGCAATCCGATGGCATTGACCAAATCATCCAATCTTTGAAATTGGAGGGATGATACATTCATCTTTTCCCTGATTTTCTCAACCATGAGTTTGCATTTTGGAGAGTCGGGATTTGCATATTCTTCCAGGTTTTTATCTTCTTTCCCTTCGATATCCATAATGGCTTTTCTTCCGGCTAAATCAAGTGTGGAACGGGAAGTTGAGAAATTAAGGAACTCACATGGAAATACAAGGGTTGGACAGGCAGGCCGAACATGCACTTCTTTTGCACCCATTTTCATCAGGGCCTGAACATTGTCCTGTAATTGCGTACCTCTTACGATGGAATCGTCCAAAAGTGCAATTTTTTTATCTTCGACCAATGCGCGGTTTGGAATGAGTTTCATCCTGGCAACCAGATTTCGCATTTCCTGGTTTTGGGGCATAAAGCTTCTGGGCCAGGTAGGGGTATATTTTACATAGGCCCTTTTATAAGGTATTTTCTTTTCATTGGAATAACCGATTGCATGGGCAATTCCTGAATCAGGTACCCCCGAAACATAATCTACTTCTTTGTCATCATTCCTGGCAAGGGCAGCACCACATCGATAACGCACATCTTCCACATTAATGCCTTCATAATAAGAACTAGGATATCCGTAGTACACCCATAAAAAAGCACAAATCTGCATTTGCTCATTGGGTTTCTTCAACTGATTATAAACCTTTTCGGTGCAAAAAATGATTTCGCCCGGACCCACATAATGTTCAATTTCGAAACCCAGATTTGCAAAAGAACTGGATTCGGAGCAAACCGCATGTGCATTCTCCTTTTTGCCAAGAATAATGGGAGTGCGGCCCAGTTTGTCTCTTGCAGCGTAAATCCCATCATTGGTTAATAACAGCAGGGAGCAGGAGCCCTGAACCAGCTCTTGTACATTTTTAATTCCTTCAACAAAACTGTTTTTTTCGTTGATCAGCATTGCGATCAGTTCACTGGGGTTGGTTGTGCCGCTCCCTGTTTCTGCAAAGTGCTGTTTTTGCTCCAGTGCCCGTTGTGTAAGTTCGTCGATATTTACAATTTTGCTTACCGTTACGATTGCAAACTTACCCAGATGTGAATTAACGATAATGGGTTGTGATTCGGTGTCGCTGATCACGCCAATCCCGCTATTGCCACGAAATTTATTTAGTTCGGGTTCGAATTTTGTTCTGAAATATGAGTTCTCCAGATTATGAATGGATTTGGTGAAAATATTGTTGTTTACGACTGCCAGTCCACCCCTTTTGGTTCCCAAATGGGAATGGTAATCGGTTCCATAATATAAATCGTTTACGCAATCGGAAGAAGAAATTGTACCAAAGAAGCCACCCATATTTATTGATTTTGATGAACCATAAATCTAAGGTATTTCCATTTCTTATTTGGCCGATGTTGAAAAGTTGTTAATTTTTATTTCTGCTTTAGGGGGCGATATGTTTTAGTCAAATCGAAATCCTTGAATATGGATTGCGTTATTTTTCAAGAAGGCCGTAATAAAAATTTTCGTAATTCTCTACGGTACGATCTATAGAGAAATCCACCTGTGCTGTTTTTTTTGATCCTTGTGATAGTTTTAATGCCAGTTCCTGATCATCTTTTATTTCAGAAATGAGGCCTGCCAGTTTTTTGAGATCCCCATCTTCAAATAATAAACCGTTTTGCCGGTCATGGATGAGATCAGGGTTTCCTCCTGCATTGGTTGCAATAACCGGCAATTCGAGATACATGGCTTCAAGTATTGCCTGTGAAAGACCTTCGGTGGTAGAAGGTAAAACATAAAGGTTGAATAGTTTATAATATGAAAGAACCTCTGAAGGTGGAACGGTTCCGCAAAAATGTATTTTGTGATGCTTTAGTATGGGGTGGTTTTGTTCAACGCCAAGATCTTCGGCAGTAATTCCAATAAAAAAGACCGTAATTGGCTGCTCAATATACTGTAATGAATCAAATAATTGGATTTGTTTTTTGAGCCGGCTTACACTTCCCACCACAAAATCGGATGCCTGTATCTTATATTGCTCCCTGAGTTTGTTTGCGAGCTTGAGATCAATATTTTTATATTTAGAAGGTGGGGTTCCATTATAGATAACAGTTACATGGCTTTCGGCTAATCCTTTTTTTACCAATGCATTTTTTACCCCCTGACTCACGGCAACAACCTGATCGGTGCCTTTTTTATAAAACCACGATTGCAAGCCGCCGACAGACAAAGGCATTTGTCTTCGGGTATGGACAAGTTTCACCGGTAAATGATACCTCCATTTGGCAAAGATGGAAAGATAACGGTCGTAAGAAGCCTGGGCATTTATCACATTTATATGATGCCCCACAACAATATCCCTGATTTTTCTGATGGATTTTAGGTCCCACTTTGAAGAAAAGGGGAGGTGCACAATCGTTACCTTGGTATGCTGAAGCAGCTCGGCGTACAAACTGTTTTTTTTACACCCCAACACAACCTGATGACCTCGTTCTGACAATCCCCGTGCAAGGTAAGAGATCGACATTGTTGATCCGGCAATGTTTCCTTCATACGTTAAAAGTAATATTCGAAGTTTTTCATTCATAGGTGTCGATACAGCTGTTGATTCGAATTACAAAGACAAAGATCATTTCTTTTTATTAAAAATGCTATACGGGAAAGACTAAAAATCGTTTTTTAAAAAATATTTTAAAAATAATTTGGAAAATAAAAATTATGAATATACATTTGCAGTGTACTAATAAAGTAATACACTAATACAATTATCATGTTAACAATAAAAAATCTTGATTTCGCTTATCCTAAAAGCAGCTTATTGTTTGATAAGCTCGATTTGGATATCGCCAAGGGTAGCATATATGGACTCCTTGGTAAAAACGGGGCCGGCAAATCCACTTTATTAAAATTGATGTGTGGATTGCTCTATACCCAAAAAGGGGAGCTGGAGATTAATGGGCAGGATGTTTTCAAAAGAACACCCGATATGCTTCAGGATATTTATTTAATACCCGAAGAATTTTATCTTCCTGAATTTACGCTGGAAGCCTATGTTTCGAATTTAGCTCCATTCTATCCAAAGTTTGATCATGAGTTATTTAAAGAATTGATTACTGAGTTCGAGGTAACAAGAGGCAAGAATCTGAGCAAGCTGTCTCACGGACAGAAGAAAAAATTCATCGTGGCCTTTTCGATTGCAACCAACTGCTCCATTGTTTTTATGGATGAACCTACCAACGGGCTGGATATTCCTTCGAAAAGTAAGTTCAGGAAAATTATCGCTTCTACAGCAAATGATGACAGAACTTTTGTGATTTCAACCCATCAGGTTCGCGATCTGGAAAACCTGATTGATCCGCTGGTGATTATTGAAAATGGTAAAATTGTTTTCAATGAAAGTATTGCAAATATTGAAGCTAAATTTAGTTTCATAAAGGTTCACAACAAGGCACCTGAAGGTGTAAACGTAATTTATAGCGAGCCGATATTTGGCGGGAATTATCTGTTGGCCGAACACAATGATGCGTATGAATCACCTGTTGATTTTGAATTATTGTTCAATGCGGTGCTGGCAAAACAAAATGATATTGTTAAACACTTAAAAAACTAAGCTATGAACCAGGTATATGATTTTAAAAGAATAATGCTGTTGGCCAGGTTGAAGTTAAACCTTCACAAAAAAGCCCTTGTATTAAGTATTCTGGGATATTTCGGTTTATTGCTGATCATTGGGTTTTTTATTGCCTATGCCGGAAGGAACAATACCGAAGAAATACAGTTTTTTGAACCTTTCCATTATATTTCATTATCAATAATGATGGTTCTGGGAAGCTGGTTGTTCGCCAGCCGTTCATTTCAGGATATGAATACACCTGAAAAATCGATCACACAAATCTTGGTTCCGGCTTCAAGTTTCGAGAAATTTATCCTGCCACTGATCTCAACATCGATCATTTGGCTCATATTCAGTTTTGCAATTTATCATGTTTTCAGCTTGATTTTTAATTGTGCATGGGTATGTGCGTTTGGGTACGATTTCAAAATATTCAATGGATTTCAAGTGTTTAAGGTTCCATATCTAATAGAAATAATGATGGGAATGGCACTTATTCATTCAATGTTTTTACTTGGTGCCGCAACTTTTCGGAAATATCCGATTCTTAAAACATTGCTGGCAAGCAATATTTTGCAATGGGCCTATTCAATTTTGGCAATGATTGTTATCATCATCCTGTTTGGATCGATGGAGAATTTTGGCCAGTCGATGGATTCGTTTGATCAAATTATTGAACAAAAGGAATGGTTTCAGGCGATGGTAGTCAATGGTAAATTCGATCCTAAACAACTTGAATATAAAGTAAGATATTTTTGGCGTTTTTTGGGTTTTCTGTTAACAATTGCATTGTATGTTACGGCCTATTTTAAATTAAAAGAGAGGGAGGTTTAAAATGGAATTCAGGGATAAACAAGCAATTTATATGCAGATCGCTGATTATTTTGGTGATCATATTATGCAGGAAGAATGGAAAGCGGATGAGAAAGTACCATCCGTAAGGCAATTGGCAGTTGATCTGGAAGTTAATCCAAATACTGTGATGCGCTCTTACACCCATCTCCAGGAAACGGGTGTGATATATAATAAAAGAGGAATTGGTTATTTTGTTTCACCTCATGCAAAAACAATTTTGATTGATATGTTAAAAAAACAATTTATTGAAATTGAGTTGCCCGAGTTTTATCGTAAAATGCAACTCATCGGTCTAACGATTAAAGACCTTGAAGAAATGTTCAAAAAATGGAAATTAAATACGCAACAAGATGAAAATGATGAAAAAAACAAGTAATAAAATATTCGCCGGCATACTTATTTTTGGCGCGGTGATGATGATTGCAGCTCTAATTACGCTCAGGGCAATTATATAGTTTTCAGCCAGCCTGTGATTTTTCGCAGGCTGGCATTTTTTTAATCATAAGCCCTTATTCTTGTGGAACAAAATATAATTGATTTATATCATAGCCTCGCTCTTTGG
>CAYNTB010000070.1:0-2881 GCA_964399905.1 uncultured Bacteroidales bacterium
ATCTGTGCTGCATAAGGGGTATTTTTCTTCGAACCTTTAAATCCCATTTTCCCTGATGAAGCCCAGGAAATTACTTGTCCGGTATTATTGGTTAGCGAAATAATAATATTATTAAAAGATGCCTGGATAAAAGCTTTTCCGATAGGCTCAACTTTAACGACTCTTTTTTTGGTACTTCTTGAACTTTTTGCCATAATTTTAACTTTCTTGTGTCAACAAACGACCGATTAACCTTTAATTGCCTTTTTCTTGTTAGCAACAGTTTTTTTCCTTCCTTTTCGGGTACGTGCATTGTTTTTGGTTCCTTGTCCGCGCAAAGGCAATCCCAAACGATGACGGATTCCACGATAAGAACCAATATCTCTTAATCGTTTGATATTGGTTTGTATTTCGGAACGAAGGCCGCCTTCAACTTTATAATTTTCTCCAATAATGGTACGGATGGCATTTTGCTCATCATCGGTCCAATCCTGAACCTTTTTATTAAAGTCGATTCCGGCTTCGGTTAGTATTTGTTGTGCGAGGCTTCTACCTATGCCAAAGATATAGGTCAAACCTATTTCGCCTCTTTTGTTTTTTGGTAAATCGATACCTGCTATTCTAGCCATATATCAAATAATTGTAATTGGTTTTAAATTAAATGTCTTTTTTTATCCCTGACGTTGTTTGTACTTCGGGTTTTTTTTGTTAATCACATATAATCTTCCTTTTCTGCGAACGATTTTACATTCGGGAGATCTCTTCTTAACTGATGCTCGAACTTTCATTTTATTTCAATTAAATGTTTTATTGATCTAATATCTTAATTTTTCTTGTTTTTTACTTATACCTGAATGTAATCCGTCCTTTCGTTAAATCATAGGGAGACATTTCAAGTTTAACCCTATCGCCCGGTAAAATCTTAATATAATGCATTCTCATTTTACCAGAGATATGGGCAGTAATGATATGTCCGTTTTCAAGTTCAACCCTGAACATTGCATTGCCCAGAGATTCGATTACGGTACCATCTTGTTCGATAGATGTTTGTTTTGCCATATATTATTTTATATTTATTACTTCTTCTATATATTCAAATGTAGAAAGGATTTCTGCTCTTCCCTTTCTTATGGCAACATCATGCTCAAAATGAGCCGATGGCATTCTGTCCGAAGTTCTGATTGTCCACCCATCCTTCTCCTGAACTACATCCTTTACACCGAGATTGATCATGGGTTCAATTGTAAATACCATTCCTTCTTTCAGTTTTGTACCAACACCCCTTTGTCCATAATTCGGAACTTCAGGTTTTTCATGCAAATTTCTTCCCAAACCGTGCCCTACCAAATCTCTGACCACCGAATATCCGAAAGGTTCCACGTAATTCTGAATGGCATATCCAATATCTCCGATTCGTTTTCCGGCAACTGCATTTTCAATTCCTTTATTGAGCGACTCTTTGGTACGTTTCAACAAAAGCCTGATTTCTTCACGAACCTCCCCTACTTCAAAAGTATAGGCCGAATCGCCGTAAAATCCATTCAAAATGGTTCCACAATCTATTGAAACGATATCTCCCTCCATAAGTTTCCTTTTCCCCGGAATTCCATGAACAACCTGTTCATTAATTGAAATACACAAGGTATTTGGGAAACCTCCATATCCCTTGAATCCAGGAAGCGCACCATGATCACGGATAAACTCTTCTGCGATTTTATCCAGTTTGATCGTTTGTATCCCAGGTTCTATATGTTTAGCAACCTCAGCTAAAGTTTTTCCAACAAGTAAAGAACTTTCTTTAATTAATTCAATTTCTTCGTCTGATTTATAATGTATCATCCGATCATATCTTAGCCCATAATGCCTGCGGTTCTACCTTTAATCCTACCGGATTTGGTCAAACCATCGTAGTGGCGCATTAACAAGTGACTTTCTATTTGCTGTAATGTATCAAGTACAACCCCGACCAAAATCAGAAGCGATGTTCCTCCATAGAACATGGCGAAAGCCTGGTTCACACCAACAAGTCTTACAAGGGTTGGTAATAAAGTTACAAAGCCAAGGAAAATAGAACCTGGCAATGTAATTCTCGACATTACATTATCAATAAATTCGGCAGTTTTTCTACCCGGTTTAACACCTGGAATAAATCCGCCATTTTTCTTCATATCATCTGCCATTTGATTGGGATTGACAGTGATGGCCGTATAAAAGTATGTAAACAGCATAATCATGATAAACTGCACGGCATTGTACCAAAAGCCATTGATATTTGTAAATGCTGCAGCAAAACCACTCAATGATTCTGAATTTGAGAATCCGGCCAGTGTAAGTGGCAAAAACATAATGGCCTGTGCAAAAATAATAGGCATTACCCCGGCAGCATTAACCTTTAACGGAATATACTGACGCACACCGCCATATTGTTTGTTCCCCACTATTCTTTTTGCATATTGCACCGGAATTTTCCGCGTACCCTGTACCAGTAAAATGGTGAGTAGGATAACGAATACCAGAACGGCAATTTCAACAAGGAAGAATACCAGTCCACCGCCTTTTTCTTCCATTTTTGAGAAGAATTCGCCGGCCAGTGCGAATGGTAAACGGGCAATAATACCGATCATGATGATAAGTGAAATTCCGTTTCCGATTCCTTTATCTGTAATTTTTTCACCCAACCACATCACAAACATGGTTCCCGATATGAGGATCACCACTGTTGATACCCAGAAAAAGGTGGATGGTGAAGTGATATTGGGGTTAAATGGGGAAATGGCTTCCGGAGGCAGGTTACCGATCATATTTGCGATATAGGCAGGTGCCTGAAATCCGGTAATTAATACGGTTAAATATCTTGTTATCTGATTAATCTTTCTTCTTCCGCTTTCTCCTTCTTTTTGAA
>CAYNTB010000070.1:2893-8556 GCA_964399905.1 uncultured Bacteroidales bacterium
GCCATACCCAGCAATTGGATTACAATAGATGCCGAAATATAGGGCATAATTCCAAGTGCAAAGATTGACGCATTAGAAAAAGCACCTCCCGAAAACATATTCAACAATCCGAGTATGCCGTTATCGGTTTGGCTTTGCAAACTTGCCAACATGTGAGGATCGACACCCGGTATTACTATTTTTGAACCTAAACGGTAGATTAACAAAATACCAAGGGTATACAAAATACGGTTTCTAAGATCCTCAATCTTATAAATGTTTCTAATTGTCTGGATTAATCTTTTCATTCAAAATTAAATTTTTGTTGCAACACCTCCTTGAGCTTCGATAGCTTTAACGGCTGATTCTGAAAATGCATGTACTTTAACTTCCAATTTGGCTTTAAGTTCTCCGCGACCCAAAATTTTGATCAGGTCATTTTTTGAAGCCAGGCCATTTTCTACCAATACATTCACATCAATAAGTTCAATTTTTTTGCTTTCGGCTAATTTTTGTAGTGTATCGATGTTAATACCGTGATATTCTTTACGGTTGACGTTCTTAAATCCAAATTTAGGAACCCTACGATACAATGGCATCTGGCCACCTTCAAAGCCCATTTTCTGGCTGTAACCCGATCGAGATTTGGCACCTTTATGTCCTTTTGTTGAAGTTCCACCTCTTCCTGAACCTTGTCCTCTTCCGATTCTTTTCTTGTTCCTGGTTGAACCTTCTGCTGGTTTTAAATTACTTAAATCCATTGTATATCAAATTATTTTTATCAAAAATTAAATTTCTTCCACTTTAAGCAGGTGGTCTACTTTTGCAATCATTCCTAAAATCTGAGGTGTTCCAACTACTTCAATTGTATGATGCATTCTTTTCAGGCCCAATGCCTGCAAGGTAAGTTTTTGGCGTTTTGTACGGCCAATACCACTCTTTACTTGTTCTATTCTTAGTTTTTTCATCATTAGAGGTTTTTATCCGTTGAAAACTGTATTTAAATCCACACCTCTCATCTGAGCAACGGTATATGGATCCCTGAGTTTAACCAACGCATCGATGGTTGCTTTAACAACACTGTGAGGGTTTGAAGATCCTTTTGATTTTGCCAGCACGTCGGTAACACCAACACTCTCAAGCACTGCACGCATTGCTCCTCCTGCAATTACTCCTGTACCAGGAGAGGCAGGTTTAAGAAATACATATGCACCACTGTATTTACCATATTGTTCGTGAGGCAGGGTCCCTTTTAATACGGGTACTTTTATCAAATTTTTCTTGGCATCGTCAATACCTTTTGCAATTGCCGAAGTTACCTCCTTGGCTTTACCCAAGCCATAGCCAACCACGCCATTTTCATTTCCTACAACCACAATGGCTGAGAAACTAAAAGTACGTCCGCCTTTGGTAACTTTAGTAACCCTTTGGATACTGACCAGCCTGTCTTTAAATTCGATTTCACTGGATTTTACTCTTTTTACATTTAAATTCGCCATATCCTTTAAAATTTAAGACCTCCCTCTCTAGCACCTTCAGCTAAAGACTTAACTCTACCGTGATACAAATAACCATTTCTGTCGAAAACAACTGACTCGATCCCAATTTCTTTTGCTTTTTCAGCAATCAGGTTTCCAACCAGTTTGGCTTGTTCAATCTTTGCAACTTTTTGATCAGCAATACCTTTGGTACTTGATGATGCCGCAGCAAGGGTCGTTCCGTCTGCATCATTGATCAATTGTGCATAGATCCCTTTATTACTCCTATAAACAGTAAGCCTGGGTCTTTCAGAACTTCCAATCGCAGTTTTTCGAATGCGTTGTTTTATTCTGAACCTTCTGAATTTTCTTTTATCTTTTATTGCCATTCTATTAAGAATTTTGAATTCTTGTTTTTAATTATGATGTAGCTGCTTTACCGGCTTTACGTCTAATTTCTTCACCCTGGAATCGGATTCCTTTTCCTTTGTATGGTTCGGGTTTACGGAAAGACCTGATCTTTGCGGCTACCTGACCTACAAGTTGTTTGTCGTGCGAGAACAAAATAATCTGTGGGTTTTTTCCCCTTTCGGTTAAAGTTTGAACTTTAATTTCGGCAGGCAACTCAAGCACGATATTGTGCGAATATCCAACTGAAATTTCAAGCACTTGTCCTTCTGCAGTTGCTTTATAACCAACTCCTACAAGTTCCTGAACAATTTTATATCCTTCAGATACGCCTTCTACCATATTTGAGATCAGGGATCGGTACAATCCATGCATCGATCGATCTGTTCTGCTATCGGATGCGCGTCCAACATGAACGGTACCATCCTCAACTTTAACATTGATATTAGGTTTTACTGCCTGATGAAGTTCTCCATGTTTACCTTTAACAGTCACGACATTATCGTCACTTACGGTAACTTGAACTCCTGCAGGAATACTAATGGGTAATTTTCCTATTCTTGACATTGATTAAATCTCCTTTTTAACTAATGTAACATAAAACTTCACCGCCGACATTCAGATTTCTTGCTTCTTTATCGGTAATTACACCTTTTGAAGTTGACAAGATTGCAATGCCCAGTCCATTCATTACGCGTGGAAGGCTAGTTGCATCGGCATACTTACGTAAACCTGGCCGACTCACTCGTTGAAGTTTTGTAATTGCGTTCAACTTTGTTACCGGATGAAATTTTAAGGCTATTTTAATAATTCCCTGTTTTGAATCTTCTTCAAATTTATAATTCAGGATATACCCTTTTTCAAACAGTATCTTTGTTATCGCTTTTTTAAGATTTGAAGCAGGAATTTCAACCACCCTGTGATTTGCTTTCACTGCATTTCGAACTCTTGTTAAATAATCTGCAATTGGATCGGTAAGCATCTTTATCTAATTGTTAATTGTTTATTTTTTATTGTTTATTGATTATTCTGTATTAATCAATAATCATTTTATCTACCAACTGGCTTTTCTAATACCGGGGATCAGGCCGTTTAATGCCATTTCCCTGAAATTAATACGAGAAACTCCAAACTGACGCATATACCCTTTAGGCCGACCGGTTAATTTGCAACGATTGTGCAAACGGATCGGTGAAGCATTTTTTGGCAGTTTTTGTAGTCCTTCATAATCACCAATTGCTTTTAGTTCAGCTCTTTTGGTTGCATATTTGTCAACGAGTTTTTTTCGTTTAACTTCTCTCGCTTTCATTGATTCTTTAGCCATTGCTCTTATCTTTGATTTTTAAATGGAATTCCGAATTCTTTTAACAGTGCCAATGCTTCTCTATCTGTTTTTGCAGAGGTCACAAAGGTGATATCCATTCCGTTCATGTGGTTCACTTTATCCATATCAATTTCGGGGAAAATGATTTGCTCGGTAACACCAAAGGTAAAATTACCCCTGCCATCGAAGCCTTTTTCGTTCACACCCCTGAAGTCCCTTACACGTGGAATTGCCACTGCAATCAAACGATCCAGAAATTCGTACATCTTATCGCCACGCAGGGTAACCCTTACACCAACCGGCATTCCTTTTCTGAGTTTGAAGTTTGAAATGTCGCGTTTTGATTTGGTGGCCACTGCTTTTTGACCCGTAATTTTTGTCATTTCCTCAACGCCTGTATCGATAATTTTTTTATCGGTAATGGCATTTCCCAATCCCTGGTTCACTGAAATTTTCAGCAATTTTGGAACCTGCATTACGGTTTTATACTCAAATTGTTTTGTGAGTGCAGGAACTATTTCATCGAAATATTGTTTCCTTAATCTAGGTGTATAATCCATTACTTAATTACCTCCCCTGATTTTTTAGAATATCTGACACTTTTATTATCTTTTCCTTCCACTTTTCTACCAATTCGTGTAGGTTTGCCACTACCGTCAACAACTTTAAGGTTAGAAATATGGATCGGCGATTCTTGTTTTAAAATTCCACCTTTTGGATTATCAGCATTGGGTTTGGTATGTTTTGAAACCATGTTCACACCTTCCACAATGGCTCGGTTCGAATCAGGCATCAGCTTAAGCACGCGGCCTTGCTGCCCTTTTGATTCACCGGTGATAACCATCACGTTATCGCCTTTCTTTATATGTAATTTTTTTTGCATGATCAATTTCTTCTTTTAAAGCACTTCAGGTGCCAGTGAAACGATTTTCATATATTGTTTGTCACGCAGTTCACGGGCAACCGGTCCAAAAATACGGGTTCCTACCATTTCACCTGCGGCATTTAGAATCACAACTGCATTATCGTCGAAACGGATGTAGGAACCATCATTTCTTCTGGTTTCTTTTTTAGTTCTGACCACAACTGCGGTTGACACAGTTCCTTTTTTAATATTACCGGATGGGATGGCACTTTTTACGGTTACAATAATTTTGTCACCAATTCGGGCGTATCTTTTTTTGGTACCACCCAGGACCCGGATACAAAGTACTTCCTTTGCACCACTATTATCAGCTACAGCTAATCTTGATTCTTGTTGTATCATAATTATTTAGCTCTTTCAATAATTTCAACTAATCTCCAGCATTTATTCTTGCTCAATGGCCGGGTTTCCATCACGCGAACGGTATCGCCGATGTTACATTCATTTTTCTCGTCGTGAGCAGAGAATTTGGAAGTTTTTTTCACAAACTTTCCATAAATAGGATGTTTTACTTTACGTTCGATTTCAACAATAATGGTTTTGTCCATTTTGTCGCTAACGACCAAACCTATTCTTTCTTTTCTTAAATTTCTTTCCATAGTAATCTTACTTATCAGTTTCCTGGCCGCTTGTTGCCGAGGTTTGTTCGATTTCACGTTTCCTCAATTCGGTTTTTATCCGGGCAATTGTTTTCCTGTAGGCCTTGATTTTATTTGGGTTTTCAAGAGGCGAAACGGCATGATTCAACTTCAGTTTTGTCAGCTGTTTTAGTTCTTCCTCTAAACGATCTACCAAATCATCTGTAGAAAGCTCTTTGATAACTGTCTGTTCCATTTTTTTTATATTGATTATTCTGCGTAATCTCTTCTTACTACAAATTTCATTTTAATCGGAAGTTTTTGGGCTGCCAAACGCAATGCTTCTTTTGCTATTGCCAATGGAACGCCTTCTGCTTCGAATAATATTCTACCGGGCGAAACTCTTGCCACAAAGTATTCAGGAGCTCCTTTACCTTTACCCATACGAACCTCAGCAGGTTTTTTGGTAACAGGTTTGTCCGGGAAAATCCGAATCCAGATTTGTCCTTCACGTTTCATATAACGGGTCACCGCCTGACGGGCAGCTTCTATTTGTCTTCCGGTTATCCAGGTTTCCTCAAGTGCTTTAATTCCAAAAGATCCGAATGCGAGTTGGTTCCCACGAAAGGAATTCCCTTTCATCATCCCCTTTTGCATTCTCCTGAATTTAGTCTTCTTCGGCTGTAACATCTAAAAAAATATTAAAATTATAAGTCCTTATTATCTTCTTTTATTTCGTGGGCCTTTAGCTCGTGGTCCACCCGGTTGCTGTGTTTTACCACCAATTCCGGTTGTAGGCACCAATTCGGGTTTACCGTAAATTTCACCTTTACAGATCCATACTTTTATTCCAATACGACCATAGGTTGTATGCGCTTCACAAAGTGCATAATCAATATCGGCCCGCAGGGTGTGCACAGCCTCAGGCTACTCCAGCTTGCTATGGACTACAACAGGAAGTGGAAGCCTTG
>CAYNTB010000071.1:0-720 GCA_964399905.1 uncultured Bacteroidales bacterium
GGCATTTTACTTTTTTCTGCCCGGTTTTTTCGAAAAAAACAGCTTTTTTCATTTTAATCAGACCTTAGATTATTAGATTTTAGACTTTAGATTCGTCATTCATCATTCGTAATTCGTAATTCGTAATTCGTAATTCGTAATTCATAATTCGTAATTCAATAATCAATTTACTTCGTTTCTGCTTTGATGTCTGAAATCCAGTGCGTCATCTGTATGGGTTCAAATCCCATCATCTGTTTTATCAAGTCATCGATCCGGTCACTTACTTTTAAATTATCCCGGTGTTCCTTGCGCACAAAACCGTCCTGAACCGCCCGATCCAGAAAAAGCAACAAATGATCAAAGTAACCATCGATATTTAAGATGCCGATGGGTTTGTCGTGACTGCGCAACTGTGTCATGGTTATCATTTCAAACAACTCATCGAGGGTTCCCATCCCGCCCGGAAAAGCGATAAAGGCATCAGATAATTCGGCCAGTAAAATTTTACGGTCCTGCATGGTATTCACAATATGTTGTTTTGTTAATCCGTTATGGGCGACTTCAATATCGACCAAAAACTGCGGAATGGCTCCAACTACTTTTCCACCATTCTTAAGCATGGTGTCAGCCAGTATTTTCATGATCCCTACATTGGAACCGCCATAAGTAAGTTCAATATCATTTGCACAGAAATATTCAGCCAGCTTTATGGCCGCTTCTTTATAAATTATCCGGTTC
>CAYNTB010000071.1:791-4036 GCA_964399905.1 uncultured Bacteroidales bacterium
TAAATCCAAAGTTAATAAAATGCCCATGAAATCACTTTATCCGTTCAAATTTAATCCCATCTTCAAAGATAAGATATGGGGAGGCCAGAAAATTAAAAGCGTGATGGGAATGGACTTTCAGCCCTTGATTAATTGCGGGGAAGCCTGGGTACTGTCAGGTGTGGAAAATGAAGAAAGTATTGTTACCAACGGCTTTTTGGCCGAAAATGAACTGAACGAACTGCTTGAGGTTTATATGGAAGATTTGGTGGGTGAAAAAAAATTATGAGAAGTACGGAAATCAATTTCCGATCCTCGTAAAAATAATTGATACCAACGATTGGTTGTCCATTCAGGTGCATCCCGATGACGAGCTGGCGGCCAAAAGAGGCATTGGCAGCGGGAAAACTGAGATGTGGTACATTCTTGATGCCGAAAAGGATGCCGAAATTATTCTCGGTTTTAAAAAAGAAATTCAACGAAATAAATACCAGGAACTACTCGACCGGAAAGAACTTAAATCGGTATTGAATACTGAAAAAGTGAATGCCGGTGATGCATATTATGTGCCTGCCGGCAGGGTACATGCCCTCGGGCCCGGGATGCTGCTGGCAGAGATTCAGCAAACCTCCGATACCACCTACCGGATTTACGATTGGGACCGGATTGCGGTTGACGGCACTCTGCGCGAACTGCACATCGATGAAGCTTTGGATACCA
Organism: uncultured Bacteroidales bacterium; assembly: GCA_964399905.1. GTDB lineage: Bacteria > Bacteroidota > Bacteroidia > Bacteroidales. The sequence goes on from CAYNTB010000071.1 coordinate 1,491, forward strand.
TTGATTTTAAGGTTCATAAAGAATATAAAACCAATTATGTGGCAGAGAAAAACAAAACTTCTACTGTGGTAAGCAGCCCGTATTTCACAACCAATGTGATGGAACTTGATGTGGCACTAACAAAGGATTATGTGGCACTCGATTCCTTTGTTATTTATTTATGTGTTGAAGGAAGTTATGCTTTGCTTTATGGCGATGAAAAAATCATTGCGCAAAAAGGGGAGGTGGTTTTGATTCCGGCCATCATGAACGAAGTAAAAATTATTCCGGCACCTTATACAAAAATTTTGGAAGTTTATATTGCCTGATTTGGTCAGCCCAATTTTACACCCAGGTATTTCTTCGAAATTTGCCTGCTGGGTATCCAGGCCGCAATCAGTCCGATGATGCTTACCGTAAGGAAAACATACACAAAATCGGCCCATTGCATCACCACCGGATATGTATTTACCACAAAAGCACCTTCGGCATCGCCTAATCGAATAATCCCGAATTGCATTTGAACAATGCACACCAGGCTCCCTAATACCAAGCCGCCAATGGCACCAATCAAAGAAATGAGGCTTCCTTCAAGTAGAAATATTTTACGGATCAAGCGGTTGGAGGCTCCCATGCTTCTTAGAATTGCGATGTCTTTTTTCTTATCAAGAATAAGCATGCTCAGCGAACCAATCACATTGAAAGTGGCGATCAGTAATATAAAAGTCAAAATCAGGAAAATGGCCCATTTTTCGGATTTCATGATTTTATACAATAACTCCTGCTGTTCGAAACGGTTTTTAACCAGGTATTGTTCCCCGGCGATCTCTTTGATTTTTTGTTGAATTTCTTTCAGCTTTGTACCCGGAACCAGCCCAATTTCGAAATGACTGACCTCATCATCATAATCAACCAATTCTTGAACGAAACTAAAAGGAGCCAAAATGTATTTAGAATCAAAACTCTGTTCCACCTGAAAAACACCCGAAACAAAAATGTTTGCCTGGCTGAAATCCTGTTCGGGATTTAGGTTAAAGCCCCTGGTTTTTCGGGGGGCAAGTATGCGGATGGATGGATCAGGAAGTCGTAAGCTAAAATCAAGGTAGTAGGCCACACCGGAGCCAAGTATGGCATAATTTATCCCATTTTCAGTGAGTTTGTAACTACCGTCGACGATGCAGGAATCCAGCCCTGACATTAACGCAAATTGATCATCGACGCCTTTTATGTATCCGATATGTTGTTTCTCCCTGTTTTGAATGATCACATTTTCTTCAATTACTTGCATAAAATTTGCAACTCCATCCAGTTTTTTAATTTCTTCTGCCGGGAATTGTGAAAGCCGGATTGTTTTTCCTGTTGCCGGGCTGATAACAAGTTCGGGATTATAGTTATTGAAAAGGGAAATCACCAATTCTTCAAAGCCATTAAAAACGGATAGAACAATTATCAGGGCCATTGTACCGATGGTGATTCCGGCTACAGAAATCCCGGAAATGATATTGATTATGTGGTGGGATTTCTTGGAGATCAGATACCGTTTGGCGATGTAGAATGAGAATTTCAAGGACTATTGTTTTAGCAAATTTTCAATATTTTCGATATAATCGAGCGAATCATCAATAAAAAATTGAAGCTCTGGAACAACCCGCAACTGGTGTTTGACCCGCATGGCCAGTTTATGCCTGGTTTCTTTGGCGTGATCCTTCACTTTTTCAAGAATTATTTTATTTTCCGAACCGGGCAGGAAAATGCTGATGAAAATTTTTGCGTATGAAAGATCGGGGCTCACATTAACTTTGGTAACGGTAATCATGGCTCCGTCGTAAAGGGTCCGGCTGTCGTATTGTAGTATTTCGCCCAAGTCTTTTTGAAGCAATTTTGAAATTCGATGTTGTCGTTTTGATTCCATATGATAAATGTACGATTATTCAGCAAAAATACACAATAAGAGCGCTGTCATGAAATACCAATCTGATTATATTTCATGGGGGTAACAGAAATAAATGAAGAATTTAAATAGAATTTGTAAATTCAATATTTTTAGAGCCAACGCATAAGAAATTAATTTCATAAGTTTGTGAAGCCTAATTTTAAAACAAATTAAAAGCATTGGATGAAGAATCTGTGGAAGATATTAAAATATGTAATTCCTTATTGGGGTTATTCACTTCTAAATATTGTATTCAATATTTTCTCGATTTTGTTTTCGCTCGCATCAATCGCACTATTCATTCCCGTGCTGAATATATTATTCAAAACTTCTGAGCCTGAAATCCAAAACCTTGAACCTGTAGCCTTTAGTTTGAAGCAACTGAGTGAATATACCGAATACATTAAGGAGTCGTTTTATCAACATATTAATCAATTGATTGTGGCAGAAGGGGAGATGCAGGTGCTGCTATATGTTTGTATTGCGGTAGTGAGCCTTTATTTTCTGCGGAATTTATTCAGGTACCTGGCCTTGTTTTACCTGGCACCCATCCGCAACGGAGTGGTCAGGGATTTACGTAATGATCTTTATCGTAAGGTGTTGATTCTTCCGCTATCTTATTATAGCGAACAAA
>CAYNTB010000071.1:4073-8547 GCA_964399905.1 uncultured Bacteroidales bacterium
GGGAGACATCATTGCACGTATGACCTCCGATGTTCAGGAAATTGAATGGTCGATTATGAGTTCGCTCGAAATGATGTTCCGCGATCCGATCAATGTTCTGGCCTATTTAATTGCATTGCTTGTGATCAATACCCCACTCACATTATTTGTACTTGTGTTGTTCCCGATCAGCGGTTTTCTAATCGGAAGAATTGGTAAGAGTTTAAAAAGATCATCAGATCGGGGGCAGAAGCAATTGGGCCTCCTTTTGTCGATTATTGAGGAAACCATTTCGGGTCTAAGGATTATTAAGGCATTTAATGCCATCAACTTGACAGATGATAATTTCAGGGCCTCAAATCAGCACTATACCAAAACAATGATCAAGCTTTATCGCAAGCGCGATCTGGCATCACCCATCAGCGAATTTTTATCTGCCACGGTGCTGGTTATTGTATTATGGTTCGGAGGGCAACTGGTACTGAACCCGGAAACCAATCTCGATGCAGCCATGTTTATCACTTATTTGATCATTTTTTCACAATTGATCCCACCGGTAAAATCCATGACAACAGCACTCTATAACATACAAAAAGGAGCTGCTTCGGTTGAACGTATTCATGAAGTTTTCGATGCGGAAGAAGTGATAGAGGAAGCAAAAAATCCGCTATCAATGAATGAATTTACATCATCGATAGAATACATAAATGTAAGTTTTTCGTATGATAAGGACGAAGTATTGAAAAATATTTCGCTGAAAATAGAAAAAGGTAAAACAATCGCACTGGTTGGCCCGTCTGGAGGGGGAAAATCGACTTTTGTCGACTTATTGCCCCGTTTTTACGATTGCACCAAAGGGGAAATTTTGATCGACGGAGTAGCCATCAAGGATATTAAAATCAATGATGTCAGGGGTGTAATGGGAATTGTCTCTCAGGAAACCATTTTATTCAATGACACGGTAATGGGCAATATTACCATGGGGATGGAAAATGTGACTGAAAAGGATGTGATTGCCGCTGCCAAAGTAGCCAATGCCCATGAGTTTATTTCCGGACTGGCACACGATTATCACACCAATATCGGTGATCGCGGGATCAAGTTATCGGGCGGACAAAGGCAGCGCATCAGCATCGCGAGGGCCGTCCTGAAAAATCCACCCATTCTGATTCTGGATGAAGCTACTTCGGCCCTGGATACCGAGTCCGAAAAACTGGTTCAGGATGCATTGGTTAAACTTATGAAGAACCGTACTTCCATCGTTATTGCCCACCGTTTATCAACCATACAACATGCCGATGAAATAATTGTGATCAGCAAAGGTGAAATTGTGGAAAGGGGAAAACACAACGAATTGCTTGCAAAAAACGGGGCTTATAAAAAACTGTACGATCTTCAGTCATTTGCCTGAGCGGGAGAATATTAACATTTTTTATAAAAGCATGCCTGCTATTGATCAAAATACTATTTAATTTTGTCTTTCTTAAATATACCGGATGAATCATCAAAAGGAAAAAATTAAAAAATTAGCTTCCGATTATCTTGAAGAAATAATTGCAATTCGCAGGCATATTCATGCCAATCCGGAATTATCAAACCAGGAGTATAAAACGGCGGCACTGGTCGCCGAAACGCTTACAAAAGATGGCATTGAAATTCAAAGTGGGATTTGCGAAACAGGGTTGGTGGGTTTAATTAAAGGTAAAAACCCGGAGTCGAAAGTCATTGCTTTAAGGGCCGATATGGATGCCTTACCAATAGAAGAGCAAAATGACATTCCGTATAAATCGCTTAATAAAGGGGTGATGCATGCCTGTGGCCACGATGTTCATACTTCTTCACTGATTGGAACGGCCAAAATATTAAATTCACTGAAAGATGAATTTGAAGGAAGCATTAAACTGATTTTTCAACCTGCCGAAGAAAAAATTCCGGGAGGGGCCAAACCCATGATCGAAGCTGGGGTTCTGCAAAATCCCAAACCGGAGTTTATGTTCGGACAGCATGTTTATCCCGATCTCGAGGCCGGGAAAATAGGCATCAGGGCAGGAAAATACATGGCATCATCTGATGAAATTAATATGACGGTGAAAGGAAAAGGCGGTCATGGGGCCATGCCATTTGCACTGGTTGGTCCGGTCCTGATTGATTCTCAGATTGTGGTGTCATTGCAACAAATTGTCAGCCGGAATGCCCATTTCAACATTCCCACTATTTTATCAATTGGGCGTTTTATTGCCGACGGGGCCTACAATGTAATTCCGAATGAGGTGACGCTCAAAGGAACTTTTCGAACTTTTGATGAAGAATGGAGGGCCATTGCCCATCAAAAAATTGAAAAAATGGCCAAATCAATAGCCAAAGCTTCAGGTGGCGATTGTGAGGTATTTATCGATAAGGGTTATCCTTTTTTAGTGAATGATGAAGCACTCGTTAAAAGAAGTTTTGCTTATGCAAAAGAATATTTGGGAGAAGAAAACGTTGTAGAATTGGATTTGAGAATGACCGCCGAAGATTTTGCTTATTTTGCCCTGGAGGTGCCTTCTTGTTTTTATCGTTTGGGTGTTAAAAATGATCGTTTGGGGATCAACTCAAATTTGCATACATCAAACTTTAATGTGGACGAATCGAGCCTCGAAACCGGAATGGGTATCATGGCCTGGTTTGCATTAAACGAATTAAAATCATTATAATATTTTATTGAAATTTATTGCAGTTTTTTTTAAATTTAACACTGTCGCAAAATGAAGAAATTTATTTTATCAATAGTTATCCTGATCAGCCTTTCATTATCAGTAAATGCACAAAATTATCAAACAGGAATAGGTATCAGGGGTGGATTGTCGAACGGGATTACCATCAAACATTTTATAAATTCGTTCAATGCCCTTGAGGGAATTGTTGCTGCCCGTTGGGGAGGTGTTCTGATCACAGGATTGTTCGAGTTTGATAACGAATTTTATAATGCATCGGGATTAACCTGGTATTATGGTGTTGGAGGCCATGTGGGGATTTGGGATGTGCCCCGGCATGCTGATTGGTGGGTGGAAGGCGAAGTAACTTCACCCGTGATCGGAGCAGATGGAATCATTGGGATCGAGTATACATTCCCTGGGTTTCCAATCAGTATTTCGCTCGACTGGAAACCGGCACTGAACCTGATCGGATATACCGGGGCATGGGCCGATTCGGGCGCCTTCTCGATCAGATATGTGTTTTAAAAGTATAAAATAATAAGTATAAAGTTTAAGTGGAACGATGAAAGTAAAAGGTGAAGAATACCGCACCATCTGGATGGAGGGAACTACGGTTTATATGATTGAGCAGAACCTGCTTCCATTTGAATTTAAAATTCATGAGGCCACTACCTATTTTGAAACCTGCTTTGCAATCACTACCATGATTGTAAGGGGGGCAGGTGCATTGGGTGCCGCAGCCGGTTTTGCAATGGCCCAGGCATTTATGCACGCACCGGTTGATGGTTATTGGGATTTTGTAATGCAGGCCAAAGATGAAATTGAAGCCACGCGTCCTACGGCCTACAATTTATTCTATGCTGTTAACAGGGTATTCAAGGCCGGAAAAAATTCTGCCGAAGATGCAGTTAAAGAGGCTCAACTGATCGCAGAAGAAGATGCCAGAGATTCACGTCAGATTGGTAAATTCGGGGCAGAATTATTCGGCGATGAAGTACGCGTGCTTACACATTGCAATGCAGGATGGCTGGCCTTTGTAAATTATGGAACTGCGCTTTCGCCCATTTATATGGCCAATAAGGAGGGGAAAAAAGTGTTTGTTTATGTGGATGAGACCCGACCACGAAACCAGGGTGCAAAACTTACAGCCTGGGAACTTCAAAACGAAAAAATTGAACACGTAATTATCCCCGACAATGCCGGGGCATATTTCATGAAACGAAAACTGGTCGATTTTGTAATTGTCGGTGCCGACCGCATTGCCCGCAATGGCGATGTTGCCAATAAAATAGGAACCCTCGAAAAGGCCATTGTGGCCAAAGAATACGGCGTTCCATTTTACGTTGCAGCCCCAACTTCAACCTTCGATTTAGATTGCAAGCATGGCATGGAAATTAAACTTGAATTGCGCAGCGAAGATGAAGTTTTGTATCAAACAGGAGTTGATGCAAATGGAAATGTGAGCCGTATTATGGTATCTGCTCCCGGTTCACATGCCGAAAATCCGGCCTTTGATGTAACTCCTGCAAAATATATTACCGGATTTATCACCGAAAAAGGGATCATTAAACCTTATGTGCAATCCATTAAGAAGATTTGTAAGAATGAACCACCGATAAAACCGGTTAAAATATAGAATGGTTCTAAATAAATTGTAATTTTGGCGAATGAAGAAATCGCCTGTTTCCACATATCAGATTACTGACTGGCTTCCCACAACACTCGAAGAAGTGAAACGCCGGGGCTGGGATCAACTGGATGTGATCCTGTTCTCAGGTGATGCTTATGTTGATCACCCT
>CAYNTB010000072.1:0-8512 GCA_964399905.1 uncultured Bacteroidales bacterium
AGTTAAGATTGAAGGAGAAGTTCGTCCGCCGGTTTCGATGCAATCTAAAGAAAGTAAACAAGAAATTGGGTTTAAAATTATTTTGGGAAACCTTTATATTCCCAATCCTGAAACATCGGTTAAAGTAGTAATTCAACAAAATCACGGCACACAGCAAATCATTAAAGATATACGGATTGTAAGAAACCAGGGATCCATTCTTGACTATTATTTTAATAATAAAAGCATTTTTTCAGGCGGGAACGAGTTCAGATTTGTGAATATAAAAAGTTTGAAATATAAAGCTGAAAATGTAAATAACATTGAATATCTAAGGGATGGATTTCATGTTGTGATGCAAAAAGATTATATCAGGTCTCATAAAAATTATGTATTTGAAAATGATATAAACGGCAAGAAACTGATTAAAACCGAAGATGCAGACAACAGTGCAACAGAAGCCGATTACGCCTGGGTTCATTTCACACTTCAGCCTGATTTATCCATCATGCAAAAGGATATTTTTATTAACGGAGAAATTACTGAAGGACTGGCACCCGATCTTTCAAAAATGAACTATAATCCGCAAACCAACCTCTTTGAAGGTCGTTTGTTCCTCAAACAGGGTTATTATGATTATCAGTATATTACAAGTGATGCCTTAAGTTTTGGCGACAATATGTTAAATACGGAAGGAAGCCATTACGAAACCAATAATGAATATTCGATTTTTGTTTACTATCGGGAAGCCGGAACATTCTATGATCAACTGATCGGCTATGGTACAATTTTAGGCCCGACTAAATAATATGATCTTATTCATATCTTAAGGCATCAATTGGATCGAGTTTTGCCGCTTTATTTGCAGGAATAATCCCTGAAATAACAGCCACAATAAAACACAACACAACGCCAAGCAGTATCCACAGCCAGGGGATGATAAAAGCACTGCCAATCATTATTGAAAGCACATTGCCAATCAGAATTCCAAGCACAATCCCTAAAATCCCTCCGATTTGCCCGATTACAATTGATTCAACAAAAAACTGATTTCTGATGGTTCGCCTTGTGGCACCCATGGCTTTTCTAATACCAATTTCACGGGTACGCTCCGTAACCGAAACCAGCATAATATTCATTAATCCGATGGCAGCACCCATCAAGGTAATGAGTCCGATAAAAGTGGCTGCGAGGGTAACATAGCTCATAAGGTCGATGAGCATATTGGCAATTGAATCGCTTTTTGCAATCCCAAAAGTATCTTCTTCGCCAAGTTTATCCTTCCTGATCTTACGCAACAGGCCGGTGGCTTCTCCAATGGCAGGTTCAATTTCCTCTTGTTTGGAAGTCATTACATTGATGGAATAAGTCATATTTGACCTTGAAAAATATTGCCTCACATTGTTAAGAGGCAAAATAGCCATTCGATCGCTGCTACCGATACTGGATCCTCTTTCCTTTAAAACACCAATAACCCTGTACTTTCCGGGCCCGATCGAAATAATCTTATCAATAGGGTCAACATTGGATTTAAACAGGCGATTTGCCACTTCATTTCCAATGATGGCCACATTGTTTCCAAAATGAACTTCATTTGTATTGAAATTTCTGCCTTTGGCAATTTCCAGGCCTGAAGTAATTAAATAATTTTCGTCGGAACCAATTACCTGGTTATTCGGATCGGTTTTTTCAGATTCAAATTTTAAGGTAGCCAAGCCTGTTCCATTGGTATAAATTGACACTGAAGAGGGGAATGTAAATTCTTCTTTAAAAGTACTGGCTTCCTGTAAAGTAATGGATCTGAACCTTCTACTATCCTGACCCGGTCCACCCACATGTATTTCCAAATTTCTGTTCCTGACTGTAAAGGAGTTTGCGCCCATCATGGCAAAATTTTCCGTCAGGGAATACTTGATGGAATCAATGGCTGTTAATATTCCAACCAGGGCCATAATTCCGAATGCAATAATTAATACTGTGAGTATACTTCGCAGTAAATGTGAACGGATTGATTCGAGTGAAATCCTTATATTTTCAATGATCAAATTGGTCGTCATAAATTATGCTTTATCATGATTGTTTTTCTTACCATAAGCCAGGTCACCTGCATCGCCCAATCCAGGAACGATATACGACTGTGCCGTTAATTCATCATCAATGGCCCCCACCCATAAAGTCACCTTGGTCGTCGGCAAATTCTTTTTAATAAATTCAACACCTTCAGCACTGGCCAGAACTGTTACGATATGGGTATGTTTTGGCTTTCCCATTTGCAATAGTTCCTTATAAGCAAGTACAGCCGATGCCCCAGTTGCCAGCATCACATCCGAAATTATCAGGGTTCGATCGAGCAAGTTCGGGCTGGATGCATATTCGATGTGAATATCGAATTTTTGATTTTTCTGATACTTTCGATAGGCAGAAATAAAAGCATTATCTGAATGGTCGAAAAAATCGAGCATTCCCTGATGAAAAGGCAAACCCGCCCTGAAGATGGTTGCCAAAACCGGATGCTCTTTCAGCACAGGCACAGAGGCAACACCCAAAGGGGTGGTGATGGCTTTTTTTTCGTATTCTAATTTTTTACTTACCTCATAGGCAAAAATGGCACCCAGGCGTTCCAGGTTTTTCCTGAATCGGAGCCGGTCCAATTGAATTTGTTCATCCCGCAATTCAGATAAAAACTGATTTAGCAAACTGTTGTTTTTCCCAAGAATATAAACCATAGATATGAATTAAAGAGAGAAGCACAAAGGTACAAAAAAGAAAATCATTACTTAAGCTTAAATTTTACCTGTAAAAGATTTGATTTTTCGTAAAATTACCAATCCAATTCGAAAAGGCAAGTTCAAATTGTTAATAATTATATTGAAATAATTAATTTTTTCGGAGCCATAACTTTTATAGAACCTTGCAAGCCCCTCATAATTTGAACCTTCAAAATCAAGGGTAAGATGTTTGGTGCTGTGTTCACGAATCACCTGATCAATCAGGAAAGCAAGGGCATGTACACGCTTTCCCTCCTCATTCATTCCCGAAAAAATAAATGTCAACTTGCGATTTGAGTTCAGAAAAAAAGCCCCGGCACAAAGTTGATTTTGTGCCGAATATACACCGTAAACTTTAGCAAGCCCCTTCCCGATCGCAGCATAAATCAATCGGTGAAGCGTGATGTAATCATTTTCACGCAGATGTGTTAATTGCTTGCCTTTATTCAGTTTGAAAAGGCTGATAATTTCATCCGGTTTTATATTCGGATTAATAAAAAGCCCTGATTGTTCTGCTTTTTTAAGATTACGCTTGAGATTCTCTGAATACTTTTTATGAATATTTTCGTAACTATTGATTAAATCGAGCTCATGATTTAAACAGGCCCTGACCTTATATTTATACGCATCCACCTTATTAAGGGTGTTCAAATTAAGCTCAATATATTTAAATCGTTTGGAGAGGATTGCCAGGAATTCTTCTACCACCTCCTGGGTTAAAATATTTTGTGAAATTACCCCCAATTGCTGTGTAAAAAAAGGCTGATAAACCAGTTGAACACCATATTTGTACTTGATGGGCAAAGGAAACACCCTCAAATAATCATCATCCACCAGTGCAGCCCAATCTTCACAAACAATATCCAAATACCACGAATAGGCATAAATAATCCCATTGAACGATTTCTTTATACATTCATCCCATTTCTTCTTATCAATTTCACTGTTATCGAGGTATTTTATTTTCATCTATTTTAATATGGATAAGGATTTTATAAATAATTTATGAATGTCTTTTTGCTCGGCAATTGCCGAATTATGCCATATACCAATCAAATTACCCTCAACCTGCTTCACGGTATTTGAAATTTGCAGAATCAAATTTATCATCTCTTCATAGTCCAGTTTCATATAATCCGTCAAGCTTCCATCCATAAAAGCAAAAGGATAAATCTGCAGTAAGGTCTCTTCTTCAGCCAGCAGATCATAAAACCTGAAAGGGGTGCAAATGCCGGCCCTGAATCCTGCCTGTGAAGCATAGCCCATCGAATAGTCTTCAACAATCCCCAATTGGATCAGATTACGATAGGTTTCGGGCAAATTTAAAATCAAAAAATGTTGCCGTGATTTAATAACATCGCTGCCTTTAATATGTTCCAGTTTTGCAATTTCTTCTTTTAATAGCTCATGATTATAATTAGATGCGTAAGATGGGTGTATGCAAAGTTGTGCTTTTTCATTCAAGCTTTGTAACAAACGGAAAAACCTTAAATTTTCGAACGGTATATTTTTATCAAACTTGCCATAATTACCAAGATTTAAAAAAAAGCACGGTTCATATTCATGCGTTTTAAGCTGATCGACAATCATATTGAAATTATTAAAGGGATCCGGCATTAAGCCTGTTAATACCTTTATTCTTTCAACAGCAGCTGAAAACTGAAAATGAATCAACGACTTGAGGAATCCGCCAATGTTTCGCATAACGCCTTTTCCCAAATATGAAAAAGCCATATCAACATCAATAGTTGGAAAATAGGAGTAAGTTGATGGCCTGAATTCTACAGTGCTGTATCGCATCAATATCAATTCCTTAATTTTAATTGCCAATTGATTAACCAATGGCTGCAATAAAAATTGATTTTTATAAGCGACGGATTCTTCCGCCTGAAACCTACCGTGTTTATCCAGATTTTCAGAAAAGCCATATTCTTCATACCTCGAAACCATGAAAAATGACATGGCCAATGGATCGAAAGGGAAATCGGCAGATGCATCGGTTTGATAAAATACCGGTAATCCTTCCCAAGAGGTAAGCTCAATTTGCTGCCTTACAATTCCTTGTTCAAACAATAATTTAGCGGGTATGATATGAATAGCATTTTCAAAATGCCGCATGGAATAGTTAATTTTAGGCTCCCGACTTTTTATAAACCCTTCTGCATCATTCGTTTGTGTATAATCAGTCTTCAAAATATCATGAAAAATTAATTTCAAGGTATATTTCAGCCTCGCCGAGTTTTCTTCTGAATAAATAAGGATCATTTCAACCCCTTTATATTTGATGATATTTTTAACAAAGATAGCCCATAATGAATAATTTGGTTAAGAAATCTTACAATATCTGGAAAGGATCAATGCTATCCGTATGTAAAAACATTTAATGTTTCTTGTTCCCACCTCTGCTTTCTTTCAGATGAATTCCTTTTGCAAAGCTTATTTTTTCTTATTTTTGGGCAGCACTTATTCACTTCAGATTTACTATGGAAAATTTTATTGTTTCTGCCAGAAAATACAGACCTGCCACTTTTGATACGGTTGTTGGACAAAATTCAATCACCTCCACACTTAAAAATGCCATTAAAAACAATACCCTTGCCCAGGCGTTTTTATTTTGCGGGCCAAGGGGTATAGGCAAAACAACCTGTGCCAGAATTTTGGCCAAAACAATAAATTGCCAGAATCTGTCCGAAAAAATTGAAGCCTGCGATCAGTGTGAATCCTGTAAGTCATTTAACAATGCAGCTTCATTTAACATTCACGAACTGGATGCCGCTACCAATAATTCTGTCGAAGACATCAGGCAATTGGTTGAACAGGTTCGCATACCCCCGCAAGTTGGGAAATATAAAGTTTATATCATCGATGAGGTTCATATGCTATCGTCCAGTGCTTTTAATGCTTTTTTGAAAACACTTGAAGAACCACCTTCGTATGCCAAATTCATCCTGGCTACAACCGAAAAACATAAAATTATTCCGACCATTTTATCGCGTTGCCAGATTTTTGATTTTAAAAGAATCGGAATTGAGGATATTGCCAGCCATTTACAATTTGTTGCCAACAATGAACATATCGAAGCCGAACCGGATGCCTTGAACATCATCGCCCAAAAGGCTGATGGCGCACTTCGGGATGCACTTTCAATTTTTGATCAAATTGTAAGCTTTACCGGAAAAAGTATTAGTTACAAAGATGTGATTGAGAACCTGAACATTCTGGATTATGACTATTATTTTAAAGTCATCGATGCCGCCCTGGCCAGCGACATTTCACAATCACTTTTGAACTTAAATGAAATTATTGATAATGGTTTCGACGGGCAACATCTTATCATTGGGATTGCAGGACATCTCAGAAATTTACTGGTAAGCAAAGACAATGACACTTTATCGCTTTTAGAGGTAGGCGACAGCATTAAAAACCGATATGCCGAACAGGCCAATAAATCAGAAATTTTGTTCCTGATAAAGGCACTGGAAATTATCAACCAATGCGATGTTGAATACAAAAACAGCAACAACAAAAGGCTCCGTCTTGAACTGAGCCTGATGCAAATGTGTTCACTCGGAAACCCGAACCGGCAAGAAAAAAAAAGTCCGGTAATTAACCCTCCTTCTGAAAAAAAGGAAGAACCTCAATCTAAGCCAATCGTTCAGAAACCCGTTAAAACAGAAGAAAAGAAAAGGGTGCAGAAATTAGCGGAACCAAATTCCACTTATGATAAACCGGCAAATAAAATTCCCGGAACCATTTCGATTAAAGGCGATCTTAAATCCGCTAAGGATCATAAAACCCATAAAGAGAGCATTAAAACCTTACCTGATATTGATTTTTCACAAGAAGATCTCGAGGTGCAATGGTCAAATTATTTAAAATTGGTTTCAAATCAATTTCCAAGTTTTGCAAATGCTTTGCGCAAATACAATCCTCTTCTGAAAGAAGATTATACGGTTGAATTTAAAACCGACAATAAGGTGATCGCAAACGATCGTAACAATATCACGAAAATGCAGGCCTATCTTAAAGAGCAGCTTCAAAATCACAAACTATCGTTAAAAGCTGTTATTACCGAAGAAGATGAAAATCATATTGCCTATACCGACGAGGAAAAATTCGACGAAATGAAAAAGAAAAATCCAAGCCTACAGGATTTAAAGGACCAATTGGATTTAGAGATTGAATTTTAACAAAACCATTTTTCGCATAAATTATTTATAAGTAAAAAATAAGTATTGCTCTGTTTTATTTCTTGCTTTATATATTTTTTAAAAGCATAACAGGTTTTAAGCCAACTATAAAACTCCCGGCCAATAATAATTCATTATATTTACAAAACTCAATTTGAAAACTTATTGAAACTAATTGCGCGGATCATATTAAAATTATGGGGCTGGAAATTACAGGGCATCATTCCTCAGGGAATTAAGAAATGCGTGATTATCGCTGCCCCACATACCAGTAATGTTGATTTTTTTATTGGCCGTCTGGCATATTTTGCCATCGGAGTTAAAATTAAATTTCTAATAAAAAAGGAGGTATTTGTATTTCCACTTGGGCCTATTTTAAAAGCATGGGGTGGCATCCCTGTTGATCGTGGAAAGAGAAATAATATTGTTGACGAGGTAGTGAAATTATTCAACAGTACCGATTCGGCCTATGTACTAATCACCCCCGAAGGCACCAGAAAACTTGCAAAACGCTGGAAAAAAGGATTTTATTTTATCGCTCAACAGGCACAGGTGCCCATTGCACTGGGTTATGCCGATTACGCTAAAAAAGAAGCCGGTGTTGGCTCGGTTATAAACCCGAGTGGTAATTATGAGAAAGATTTAAAAATCATTCAAGATTTTTATCGCGACAAAACCGCCAGGCATCCTGAGAAATTCAATCTCACACCTGCTCCAACATCCGTTAAGGCAAAAAAGCCTGACGATATCGAACATTTAAAGAAATTATATTGTAATAAAACCTGAAATTAATAAACATTTATGCTCATGAAAAAACTGATTTTACTTTCATCTTTATTAGGTCTTTTTTTGTTAGGCAATATTCAAACTATTGCACAAATTGACCTTGAGTACCAAACTCCTCCCAAGGAAATTTTGGAACTAATCAACAGTCCGTTAACACCCAGTGTCCGAATCGACAACAATGGTGAATGGATGATCTTACTCGAAAATGCACCCTTTAAATCCATCGAAGAGGTTTCTGAAACAGAATACCGTCTGGCAGGATTAAGGATCAATCCCAAAACAAACGGGGGAAGCCGTGCCAGTTTCAACACCAATATTACGTTGAAAAACATTGCCAGCGGTGAAGAATTTCAGATAAGCGGACTACCTGCAAAAGCAAAAATAAGCGGAATTTCTTGGTCGCCCGATTATCAAAAAGTTGCCTTTACAAACACCGTAAGTAACGGAATTGAACTTTGGTATTTTGATTTGGGAACCAAAGAAGCCAAAAAACTAACCAAGCCTGTTATAAATGGTGTTTTTGGCAGAGAATTCGAATGGGCAAAGGATGGCCAATCATTGCTCTGTTTCTTTGTAAATCCAGACAGGGGAAGTTTAACCGAAGCAGGAACAACACCCACTGGTCCAATCATTCAGGAGAATCTCGGAAAAACAGCTCCTTCTAGAACTTACCAGGATTTATTGAAAAATGGAACCGACGAAGCCAATTTTGATTATTTTGCCAGTTCAATTATTGTTAAAGTTGACCTGAACGGGAACACCACAAATTTTGCGAAAGCTGATATTTAC
>CAYNTB010000073.1:0-2393 GCA_964399905.1 uncultured Bacteroidales bacterium
ACCCTGGATGGTGGCGTCGTAAGCCCGGTAATAAATCATCGGTTTAACAAAAAGGAAAAATTCAGGGATGCGAAGACTTTTCTTTAATGGAGTTTGATCGATTAAACTCCCGTAAATACCGGATCGGTAAATTTTATTGGCCGGATAAACACTCAGTCTGTTCAACAAGCCAAATCCTATATTTGTAAAAGCGGTGCCAATATTGGCATCAACGATGGCATGGTAATCAAAACATTTACCCGGAAGATTAAATAGTTTTTTAGAGAAGAAAAGCTTTGTATTTAATGCCAGCATATCCTGAATTTGATATTCCCATCCAAATATTTCGTACAATCCAAAAATTTTATGGAAGGCATTCTGGATGTCGCCCCCTCCGGAAGAAGGGCCAATAATTCCAATACTTGCGCCAACTTTAAGGAATGATTCATTTTCGAAAAAATAGTTCAAGGATCCTCCAACAAACAGATAACCAGCAAAGGGCCTGTCCTGATCGATGAGCTGGGGTGCAGTCTTTGTAGTGGACCAGGATGCCAAAGGCCTTGATCGATGAGCTTGGGTGCAGTTCCTTTGCGTGGGGTATACATTTTTATACCGAGCTTGTATTCAACAATTTTTTTGATGTATGCAGTTGACTTTTTTTCAGGCATGAATTTATAGAAAAAAGTGAGCCCATTCGTGTAATATCCATCATTATAAAGGCTCGTATAGGAGTCGTTATCTGAATAAATGCCAATTTCTTTTGTAAAGGGCTTTTGCGCATTCGTCTGTATAAGAAATAAGACAAGAGGTATAATCAACAGAAGAGATTTTCTCATAAATATATAGTCAGTTCGCTATTCTTCATTCAAAGATATTTTTTTTAATTTAATCTGAATGTCCGGATTTAAATAGATATATACAATGGATAGTTAATAATTTTGAGCAAATAAGATAGTTTGCTAAAATTTTTTGAGCTTCTCACTAAAAAGGATGTACACTTTCATAGGCACATAAAAAAGTCGGGGTGATCCCGCTTGCAGCGGGACGGCCTTCACGCCCTGGGCGTGACGCGCTAACGGATGTTCAAATCATCGAGAAACCTTTTAATGCCCCTTTTCTTGATTTTCTTTTCGAGTATAATTGCCTCAGTTCTGTTTTTACAGTCAAAATCATGAATCAATATCCAGGGCATTCCTTTTCTTGTAAAATTTGAATGTCCTGAATTATGTTCAAATAATCTCCTAAGGAGATCATTTGTATGTCCGACATAAAATTTTTTGAGCTTCTCACTAAAAAGGATATACACTTTCATAGGCACATAAAAAAGTCGGGGTGAGAGGATTCGAACCTCCGGCCTCGTCGTCCCGAACGACGCGCGCTAACCGGGCTGCGCTACACCCCGAATTTTCTGCTGCAAATATAATTAAATATTAAAAATAAAGGCCCGGATTAAAAGTTAAAATCCAGGCCGTAATTTTTCTACTCAAAAATAATCAACGACTAAATTTATTGACTTCAAATTTCTGTTGTGCTTCAAATCCATCGCCTTTGATATGCAGGCTGTACTTCCCGGCTCTGACCAGGTTTTCGTTCGCATCTTTTAAGTTCCATTCAACAAAATTTAATCCCTGATCATTGCTGCCCTTCAAATGATTGACCTCATGACCGTCCTCGTCTGTAATCACAATAGAAATATTTGTTTTGTTTTTCAGATAGTAAGCCAGAAATGCGTTTTTACCGGTATTTCTATACCAATAATTCGTTCCATAAGGCAACATTGTTTCCGGTATATCGAAAATGTGACAATCCTCAGCTACCAAATCTGACGACATTTTTTGTATATAGCTGACATCCATTGCCCACATTCCTCTGCCATGAGTGGCCGCAACTAAAATATGATCCCTTGGGTGAATTACCAGATCATGAACATAAGTGCTTGGAAAATTCCCTGACAGGCTTTGCCAGCTTTCACCGCCGTTGATAGATACATAGGCTCCGAAATCGGTTCCAACGTAAAGTATGTTTTGATTGCCAGGATCCTCGCGAATTACATTTACAGGCCCACATGGAATATTTGCTGAAATATCAACCCACGTTTCACCAAAATCTATCGATTTCCATACATAAGCTTCAAAATCATCTTCTCTTTTCCCATTCTGGGTCAAATATACTGTGCCAAGGTCATATTTGGATGCTTCAACCTGAGATACCCATTTTCGATAAGGCAATCCTTTATTAATTTCTTTCCATTGTGTTCCATTGTTTTTGGTAATCCATATCCGGCCATCATCTGTTCCGGCGTAAATCAATCCAAACTTAAGAGGGGATTCAGAAATGCTGAAAATGGTTTGATACGGAATGTCCCCCTTCATTTCATCCAGATTATAAGTTAAGTCGGGACTTATCAATTCCCA
>CAYNTB010000073.1:2403-8503 GCA_964399905.1 uncultured Bacteroidales bacterium
GCCGGCACATCCCACAACCGTTCCTTGAACCGCTTGGCCACCTGATGGTTGATCCATGATATAAAATTTGTGGATTATGCGGTGAAATGATAAATGGAGCCAGCCATTGCCCCCTTAATTTATCGACTCCCTTTGGAACGGGAGGCATGATATTTTTATTTTGTCCACTTTCTAGGTTTGTTCTTGTAATCGTACCGTAAAATCCTGCTGAATATACAGTATTTGGATCGGTTGGATCGATATAATGATTGCTGCCTTCTCCTCCCGGAGCATATTCAAATTCCACACTCGGAATTTTTGAACGTCCATTGCTTAAGTCAACGATTCCCCTTCTGCTGCCATGATCCTGAATAGACCCATATACATGGAATGGTTCAGCCATATCATAATTCACATTAAAGAATTGTACCAATGGAAGATTGTCGTAAAAGGTTCGGAAATTTTTTCCGCCATCGTATGAGATCGCTATTCCGCCGTCATTAACATTTACGAGATAATTGGTGTTTTCCGGATCGATCCATAAGCCATGATGATCTCCGTGCATTCCCATAAGCGGCCTGTATGTTTTACCCCCGTCTTCCGATACATTGAGATCCAATCCCATCACATAAATTTTATCAGCATCCAGCGGATCAACCCTTATTTGACCGAATACCCAGCCATAAGTTCCTGATAATCCTTCCATATATTCTGATTCTTCGCTAACCTGATACCACAATTCACCTGAATTATCGGACCTAAAAACAGTGGCACCTTTAATTCGTCCGCTGCTTGGACGCCCATAGGCATCTGTCTGATCATTAAATGCTTCGTTTTCTTCCAGTTGTTCATAGTTATCTACAAAAGCATAAAGAATATTTGGTTGTGATTTGCACAAATCAATCCCAATTCTGCCCCTGTGAGGTGCTGATGGTAATCCATTATTAATGGTCACCCAGTTTTTTCCACCATCAGTTGTTTTATAAATACCACTTCCTGTATAGTTTTTTTCGCTCCTGGGATCATTCCAGTGTTTTCTGATTCTTTGCCAGGAGGCTGCGTATAATACATCAGGGTTTTTCGGATCCATAACAAGGTCAATTATAGCTGTTTTATCATCAATATAAAGAACCTTGTTCCATGTTTTACCTCCGTCAGTTGTTTTATATAAACCCCGGTCTTTGTTGTTGGTCCATTCATGACCGCTTGCAGCTACATATACAATGTCTGAATTGTCAGGGTGTATTAGAATTCTGGAGATGGTATTGGTGTTGATGAGGCCCAAATGCTCCCAATTATTTCCGGCATCAGTCGATTTGTAAATACCTGCCCCAGCCTGCGAACTTCTGAAAATATTTGCTTCACCGGTTCCGGCCCAAATAATATTTGGATTTTGAGGGTCGATGGCCAAATCTCCAATGGAGGTTGACATTGCATTCTCAAAGATGGGTTCCCAGGTGGTTCCTTCATTTTGCGTTTTCCATATCCCACCGGAGGCACCTGCCACAAAAATTGTGTAATTCTTCCCTTTTGGAGAAACAACTTCTACATCTGTCATTCGTCCACTCACATTTGTTGGGCCCACAAATTGCCAGGATAAATTTTTGAATAAGGAAGATGTTTTAAGCTCTTCGTTTTGCTGAAACCATTTTAACCGCTGCTCGGCAGGGGTTTGTGAAATTACTTTTTGCGCAAATATTTGCTGAAAACCTGTTAAATTAAGGCAAAGCAATAAAGTAACAACAATGGTTGGTCCTGAAAATTTTAATTTTTTCATGATATAAGCTTTTAGGTGATTTATTATAATAATGCAAGTTATTGATTTATTGGCTTAAAACAAATATCGAGATAAAAAATAGCGTTGCCTTCATTCGTATTTATCGTAAAAGATGTAGATTTAGTATGTTTAAATCAACTCATAAAATATTAAATATCATGTCAGGAAACAAAATTTTATTCAAGCTTTTATTTATTTTAATTATCTGCAAGCTAGATTTATATCCACAAAATAAGGCAGAAAATAATCTGTTAACGATTGACCGTTTGTTCAACTCGAATGAGTTCCGGCTGGAACGTCTTAGTCCGATTCAGTGGTTAAATAACGGGGCATCGTATAGTTATTTAAAAATTTCAGCAGACTTAAATAAATTTCACGATATTATGATTTATGATATTATAAATCAGGAAGATAAAATGGTTGTTGGGGCAAGTGATTTAATCCCTGAGGGGGCAAAAGATCCATTGGAAATCGAGTCCTATCAATGGTCAAATGATGAGAAAAAATTACTAATATTCACAAATTCAAGAAGAGTATGGAGAACCAATACCAGGGGTGATTATTGGGTATATGATTTGCAAAATAGGAAGTTACGAAGAATTGGAGCAGATCTTCCGGAGTCATCACTAATGTTTGCAAAATTTTCACCCGATCAACAAAAAATTGCATATTTAAGCGAGTTTAATATTTATGTTGAAGACCTTGGCTCAGGAGAGGTCAAACAACTAACAAATGATGGTAACAGGGATCTGATTAATGGAACTTTTGATTGGGCTTATGAAGAAGAGTTTGATTGCAAAGATGGCTTCAGATGGAGCAATGACGGGGAGTCCATTGCTTATTGGCAGATAGATGCGTCAGAAATAAAAAACTTTCTCATGATCAATAATACCGATTCAGTATATTCCTATGTCGTTCCATTGCAGTATCCCAAAGTTGGAGAAAATCCTTCAGCAGCCAAAATTGGAGTTGTTAATATTTACGATAAAAAAACTGTTTGGTTGAAAATTCCGGGCGATCAAAAGCAAAATTATATACCTAGAATGCAGTGGATTGGGTCAGAGATATTGGTACAACAATTGAACAGAAAGCAAAATAATTTAAAATATTATTTGTGTAATAAAAGCACTGGTGAGGCAAGATTAATATTTGAAGAAAAGGAAAATGCATGGATAGATATTATGAATCCGGATTTAAGTTCAAAGCGACGAGGTATGGATGATCTTTTAACAACAAAGGATCTCGGTTCATTTCTATATTTGACGGAAAAGGACGGCTGGAAACACATCTACAATATTTCATTAAATTCAGGGGAGGAAAGATTAATTAGTTCAGGTCAATTCGATATTGCTTCAATTTATGATTTATATCAAGATCAGGATGGAATTTACGTAAGCGCATCTCCCGATAATTCTACGCAGCGATATTTATATCATTTTAAATTGAAAGAAAACGATAAAGGCAAGAGAATTACTCCACAAGGTTATCAGGGTGTGAATGCTTACAATATATCGCCAAATGGTAAATATGCGATTCATGAATTTAGTAGCGCGAACAATCCGCCTATGGCACAATTGGTTAGTTTGCCAGATCATAAGGTTTTGAAAACATTGATTAATAATGATTTATACAGGCAAAAAGTTGAACTGTTAGGATTGCCCCAATATGAATTTTTTAAAATCACAACTATTGAGGGTGTAACTATGGACGGAAAAATATTAAAACCAAATAATTTCGATCCATCCCAAAAATATCCCGTTTTATTTTATGTATATGGTGAACCCTGGTCGCAAACGGTTGTGGATAGCTGGAAATTTGGTTGGGAACAGTTGCTGGTTCAAAAAGGCTACATTATTATAAGCCTCGACAATAGAGGGACTCCCGCATTAAAGGGCCGTGAATGGCGCAAAAGTATTTACAAAAATATTGGCATCATAAATTCACATGATCAGGCCATGGGAGCGAAAGAAATATTAAAATGGGATTTCGTCGACAAAGATCGAATTGCCGTTTGGGGCTGGAGTGGCGGAGGAAGTATGACCCTCAATTTAATGTTCCGTTACCCTGAGGTTTATAAAACGGGTATTGCCGTCGCTTTTGTCGCAAATCAACTTTATTATGACAATATTTATCAGGAACGATATATGGGATTGCCTTCAGAAAACATGGAAGCTTTTATCGAAGGTTCACCCATTACTTATGCGAAAAATTTGGAAGGAAATTTATTGCTGATTCATGGTACAGGAGATGATAATGTGCATTATCAAAATGCAGAAGCTTTGATAAATGAGCTGATTAAACACAACAAGCAATTTCAAGTGATGCCATATCCAAATCGTTCGCATGGAATTTATGAGGGAGAAAATACAACGCGGCATTTATATACACTCATGACAAACTATTTATTGCAGCATTGTCCACCGGGTTCACTTGAAAAATAAGGCTTATTCAATATTTATTGTGGCTTCAACAGGATTTCTTCTTAAATAGCTTCTGATAATCTGCTGAACATCCTTATTGTCTTTGTAGGGATGTATAAATTCATCCAGCATTTCCGGAAGTATAGGATTGCCGTTAAGTTCAACAAAACCAAAACCGATATATTTGCCTTTTTCAATTTTAATCACTGATTTCTCGTCATTATGTCGGCCTTTGTCGATGAGGTAGAAAGAGTTTTTTTTGTACTGGTAATTAGAAATTGCTTTTTTGACCCTGTCATTATAGGCCGTTGCTTCTTCAGCCTGTACACATGCACCTTTACATTGATGAATTTGGTGATGAAAGCAAGCTCCTTCAAACTCATAAAGGCCACATAGTTTCTGACACAATTCATACTCTTCAACCAACGAAAATAGGTGTTGTTTTGCTTCATTTTTAGAAGAATAAGAAGTTAAAGGTGTCGCACCTTCGATAAGTGATAATATTTTTAGTTGGAGATAACCATTCTCATCCTTGAATTTGTAAAGCCCATAGTTATATAAAGTTCGGCGTTGTGCCCTGTTATAAAGTGGTTTGTTCGATTTGATTTCGTGTGACTCGAGCAGTAATGCCACCAATTCGCTTCCGGTTATTCTAAAATCAACATCCGCAATTGCATCCTTCATGTCAATCGCTTTTTGGGTTAAATTATTACTTAAATGGGATAAAACACGATCATGGATATTAAGACTTTTTCCAACATAAATAAGTTCTTTATGATCGTTATAGAAGTAATAAACGCCCGTTTCCTGGGGAAGATCATTAAGGATGGATTTGCTAAGATTAGAATTATATCCTCTCAAAGTTGTTGTGGCAGTCTGGTAATCGATGGAAAGGAGTAATTCAAATACCTTTGAAGTGGCCAATGCATCCCCGTGCGCCCTGTGCCTGTTTTCAATTTTAATATCAAGATCTTTGCAAAGCCTTCCTAATCCGTACGATTTTCTGCCTGGTATCAGTTTCCTGGCCAGTTTTACGGTACATAATGTTTTTCTTTTATAATCGTATCCCAAACTCTTAAATTCGCTTCTGATGAAGTTATAATCGAAGCTAACATTGTGACCGACAATTATTTTTTCATCGGTTAATTCAACAATTTTTTTAGCAATTTCATAAAATTTAGGCGCATTTTTAACCATTTTATTATTGATGCCAGTAAGCCTGGTAATTTGAAAAGATATTTTTTTCTCCGGGTTGATTAAACTTGTAAACTCATCGGTTATTTTCTCTCCATCATGGATGTAGATGGCGATTTCCGTAATCTTTTCAGTTTTCGGACTCAGCCCTGTGGTTTCAACGTCTATAATCGCATACATAATGTTGTCATATGCTAATAAATCATATATTAAGCTGGGTTTGAATGGCTTGAACTTCCTTTCGGAGTTGCTTCACCGTATCGACCAGATCCTGCTTTTCCTGATTTGGCTGAGGCATTTCAGAGCTGATGTAATGAACAAACTTCCAAATTTCCTTTACATCACTAATATCAATATCGTAGGGTTCGTATAACGAGTTTAATGAATGAAGTGTAAGTTTTCGGTCGGCTTTAATTTTATTTTCAATAACCTTAAAAACGATTCCGTCTTCAACTGTTAAGATAATATAGGGTTGCCCGTCCCGAATTGTGGACCAGTCTAAAACAAATTCTCCGGTTACGAACGACTCATCTGGAATGGGCAGCATCGAATCGCCGCTAATTTGAAAGGTTCTGTATTTTTTTTCGCGCGATAAAAACGGAAGCTGAAAAGTTGGAAGTACGCGAATATAATCCGGGTCGGCAAATCCACTTTTATAACCAGCTTTGGCTTTTTCCGATACCAGTTCAATGTTTTCATTATTATACTGATCGATGGTAGAGGTAAGAAT
>CAYNTB010000074.1:0-5668 GCA_964399905.1 uncultured Bacteroidales bacterium
ATAATTGACGTCATCTTCCTTTTCATAAGCCAGTACAAACTGATGACTTTCTGATTCCAGGATTGCTTCTTCAGGCAGGGCCTGCGAATCAAAGTGATCAATTAGAATTTCAACCATCATATACATCCCATTTACAAAGTAAGCGGCATCATTTTTATTGATTTCGCCAATGCATTCGATGGTCTTGGTTTCGGGATCGATGGATTTCCCGACTTGTACCAACTGTGCATCAAAAACGTGCTCACTTGCAGCCGGTGCATAAAATCGAATAACCTGATTGGTCTTCAGTTTCAGGACATCTTTTTCATAAATATAAAATTGTAAGTGAAGTTTGCCAAGGTCTACAATTTCCATCAGCATTTGTTGGGGATCTACAAATTGCCCAAGGGTGCAATTCTGACTTGCAATATAACCATCAATTGGTGCCAGCATATCGATTTTTGAACTGATATGTCCGATGGCAATTTTCTCGGGATTTAGATTTAAAAGTACCAACCTGGCTCTTAAACCTTCATGCTTTGCTTGAACTGACATAAACTCACTTTCAATTTGCATGAAATCTTTTTGGGAGGCTATGTTTTCTTCACTCAGGGTTTTCATTCGATTATAATCAGCGGTCAATGCTTTTAATTTTGCTGCAGTTTCTTTATAATCCTGTTGAAGCATAATTACTTCATTACCTTCAATACTGCATAAAAGTTGTCCTTTTTTAACTTTTTGGCCAATACAAACAGAAATTGAATTGATCATGCCCGGAATGTGGGTATTTACTTCGGCCAATCCATCCGGAGCAGCATGAAGCTGTCCATTGGTATTTATCAGTTTTTCAAAGCTGTGTAGCTGTGGCAGTCCAAGTTCCATTTTTTCTTCGTTAAACTGAGCTTTGGTAATTGTGATGAAATTGTTGTCTGTTTCGGCAACCGTTTGATCTTCTGTAGAAGTTACGGAACATCCGCTTATTCCGATGATGAATGGAATTATAAGGATAAAAGTAAGTTTTAAAGTACTGTTCATTTTATAATGGGTGTTAGGTTGTTTAATTCAAGAACAATCTGATTGCATTTTGCCAGATTGTCAAGGTATTCGGTTTTAATCTTGATGGCATTTTCAATACTTTGGATAAAAATGAAAAAGTCAATTTCTCCCAATGCATGGGCCCGCTGTGCCGACTTTATAATCTCTGTCGATAATTGCAAGCCATTGCTGCGATAATTGGCAAGGGCTTCCTGGTATTTTAGAAATTCTTCGTGCAGTTTTTTGAGCCTGTTTTGATATTCGATCTGATAATTTTCATTCATGTTTTGAACAATTTCACGAGAAATTTTGCCTGCTTTGATCTTCGATTTTTGTTCGGAGAAAAAGAGGGGAACCGCCAGCCCGATTTGGTAACCATAATAATTCCGGGCATTGCTGTATTTGTTGGTGCCATTAAAATAATTCAGGCTGATATCGGGCAGCAATTTATTTCGTTCCACTTTAATGAGTGCATCTTGCAGCAGCAGATTTTCGCCCATCAACAGGAAACCCGGATTGGATGACTTATCAAGCTGTATCGGCTCCAGCTCGGGTAAATCTTCATACTGTACATTCACTTCTTCTTCGATTTGTAAGAGCGTATTTAATGATCGAAGACCCATTTGTAAGTCATAAATCATTTGCTTATTCTGAATGGTAATCTGTTGATGTTTGGCTTCCGCATTCAGTTTTTCAAGATAACTAATCTCACCCTGTTGGTAACGAATGTTTGAAGCTTTAGAAAAATCTGTATAAAGACTATCGAGATATTGAATAAGCTTTTGCTTATTTAATAAGTATAAAACATTGAAATATTGCAGTGATACTTCTTTTATGAGGGCTTGCTTTTGAATTTCAAGTTTAAGCCTGGCTTGCGAAACATTGATGAGGTTGAATTTTCGTTGTGCAAAATAAAGGGTCGGAAAACTGAAATTTTGTTCGGCTCCAAATACATGCAATGGATGGTCGTTCATTGCAATGTTATTTTCGTCATAGCCAATATAAAAATTGGTTTTTTCGATAGTAAATGCCGATGGAATGGAGACTTCATTTCGTCTTACTTCCAGGCGATAAGCTTCCAGTTCTTTATTGTTTTTCGTTGCGATATCGATGGCTTCGTTCAAATTGATGCTACGATTCTGTGCCAGTGAAGTCAAAACAGGAACAAATAATAAAATGATGATCATCAAAACATTGTTTCTTTTAAACCCCAGTGGGCGCAATCGAATTCCTGTAACATTATTAAAGATGGAATACAGTAAAGGAAGTGCCAGCATGGTGAGTAGGGTAGAAGTCACCAAACCACCTATAACCACAGTGGCCAGCGGGCGTTGCACTTCTGCACCTGAAGAGGTCGAGATGGCCATGGGAAGAAATCCAAGCGCGGCTGCAGCGGCCGTTAATAACACAGGGCGCAATCGTTCGCGTGTACCTTTTAAAATGAGTTCACGCATATTGGTCATGCCTTGTTTTTTTAAATCTTTCAGATGTTCAATTAAAACAATGCCGTTTAAAACTGCCACCCCAAACAATGCAATAAACCCGATGCCTGCCGATACACTGAATGGCATACCCCGCAACCACAGCAGGAAGACCCCACCTACAGCCGACAATGGTACAGCAGTAAAAATCATGGTTGCTTCTTTTAAGGACTTAAAAGCAAAATGTAAGAAGATGAAAATAAGCAATAAAGAAATAGGTACCGCTAACATTAAACGGTTAGTTGCGTTTTGCAGGTTTTCAAACTGTCCGCCATAGGCAATATAATATCCGGGTTCAAGTCTAATGTGTTCATCGATTTTGATACGGATATCCTCGATAACCGATTGTAAATCCCGGTTACGAACATTAACACTAACCACAACCCTGCGATGGGTATTGTCGCGGGATATCTTGGCCGGTCCCGTAGTATATGAAATCTCAGCCAATTCTTCGAGCGGAACTTGTTGGCCATTGGGCAAACCGACATTGAGTTGGTTAATGTTCTGAATGTCGTTTCGGAAATCTTTTTGAAAACGAACCACCATGTCGAAACGTTTTTCTCCTTCAAAAACGCTTCCAGCCATTTCTCCTCCAAATGCCATGGTCAGGTAGGTGTTCAAATCTGCAACATTGAGACCGTAATACGCAATTTTATCACGATTGTACTTGATGCTCATTTGGGGCAATCCGGCTGTTTTTTCAAGAATAATATCAGCGGCACCGGGAACATCTTCAATCAGGTTTTTGATCAGAATTGCCTGCTGGTTCAGATAGTCTAAATCTTCTCCAAATATTTTAATGGCAATATCGGCCCGCACACCTGTTATTAACTCATTAAAACGCATTTCGATGGGTTGGGTAAATTCATATTCGATACCGGGAATAATAGAAAGTGCCTCTTTAAAATGTGTTGCCAGATCTTCTTTGTTATCTGTAACAACCCATTCTTTGCGGGGCTTCAGTTTTATGATCATATCAATTTCTTCCATCGACATGGGGTCGGTGGGTACTTCGGCGGCCCCGATGCGGCAGACAATCTGATCTACTTCTGTAAAATTATCAATCAGAATATTTTCCATCCGCGTAGTCAGTTCGATGGTTTTGCTCAGAGAAGTTCCGGTTTTTAAAACCGGTTGGATCACAAAATCTCCCTCATCAAGTGTGGGTACAAACTCGCCTCCAATTCGTGTAAATAAATACCCTGTGAATATCAGAGAAGCGACAGCCAGGCTAAGGATTATTTTTTTGTGGGCATACGACCATTTAATGACGGGGCAATAAGATCGGTAGGCCATATCCATGATCCATTTTGAGAGGTTAAATTTTTTCGGATTGACCGGTTTCAGGAATAGAGCAGAAGCCACAGGTAACCAGGTTAAACCAAAAATCATTGCACCCACGATGGCAAAACTAAACGAAAGGGCCATGGGGCGAAACATTTTACCTTCTACACCACTGAGCGAAAGAATTGGAATTAAAACAATGAGAATGATGATTTGACCAAAAATGGCCGAATTTACCATCTTTGAAGCACCATCAAAAGTTAGTTTGTCAATTAAAAGTTGCTTTTCATGTTTATCCGCTTCGGCATATTTATCCTTATTAACTGTAATACTCACCGCTATAAATTCAACGATGATTACGGCACCGTCAATGATGATTCCAAAGTCCAGTGCTCCCAAACTCATCAGGTTGGCATCAATTCCAAAGAGGTACATCATTGATAATGTAAACAGCAATGCGAGAGGAATCATAGAAGCGATCACCAATGCAGAGCGAATATTGCCCAATAAAACAATCACAATAAAGATGACTATTAAACAACCTAAAATTAAATTTTCAGCTATTGTAAAAGATGTTTTGCCAATTAATTCACTTCTTTCAAGAATCGGATTGATAAAAATTCCTTCGGGAAGGCTTTTCTGGACTTCTGCCACCCTATTTTTAACTTCATCAATCACCTTTTTTGAGTTGGCATTTTTGAGCATCATGATTTGCCCCAGCACTTTTTCACCTTCGCCATTGGCAGTAATGGCTCCAAAGCGATTGGCGTAGCCTTCGTGTACTTCAGCAATATCGCGGATTAAAACAGGAATCCCGCCCTGATTTTTTACAACCACTGCTCCAATATCTTCAAGTGATTTTACCATCCCGTCGCCACGAATAAAATAGCTCTGGTTTTGCTTTTCGATATATGCTCCGCCGGCCACATTGTTGTTTTTGCTGATCGCCTCAAATACTTCCAGCAAGGTGATATTGGCACTTTTTAATCTTTCGGGATTAATGGCCACTTCATATTGTTTCAGGTAACCGCCCCAGGTATTTACTTCAACAACACCGGGGATACCGGAAAGCTGTCGTTTTACGATCCAATCCTGAATGGTCCTTAATTCCATTGGATTGTAACGGTTTTCATAACCGGGTTTCAGATCCAGAATGTATTGATAAATTTCTCCAAGGCCCGTTGTGATCGGCCCCATCTCTGGTGTTCCAAAACCTTCGGGAATATTAGCAGAAGCAGTTTTTATTTTTTCGGCAATTAGTTGTCGTGGCAGGTAGGTTCCCATCTTGTCGTCGAAAACAATGGTAACCACCGATAAACCGAACTTGGAAATTGAACGGATTTCTTTAACGCCTGGAAGGTTGGCCATTTCCAATTCAACCGGATAGGTTATAAATTGTTCAATATCCTGTGTAGATAAGTTTCCGGAGGTGGTAATTACCTGCACCTGGTTATTGGTAATGTCGGGAACGGCCCCAACCGGTATCTGGGAGACTGAGAAAAGTCCAAATGCCGCGACGGTTAAAGTAAATAGAATGAAGATAAACTTATTCCGAATGCTGAAATTGATGATTTGGTTTAACATAATCAGGTGTTGTTGAAGTTGCTTGCTATAACTGTAGGTTGGGTTTAAAACCCTAACCACATTTTAAATTTACGAATTAATTTTTGATCACAAGGAGCTTATATTTTAAAATTATGTTGTTTATACTGCCTCAAATTAAGATAATCTGATAGTCATTCAATTTAAAATATGAAATAACCTCCTGAAGAAGTTCAAACCGCACGCTGATGATCAGTTCTTTTTTTGAATCTAATAATTGTTTGAAATGCCCGGACCAACCTTTATTTTCGAGTTCCAGGGGTCCGATCTCATCGATGAATACTTTT
>CAYNTB010000074.1:5690-6689 GCA_964399905.1 uncultured Bacteroidales bacterium
CCTGCCAATATTCTCAGAACCCGTATCTGGATCGGTATCCATCAAAAGCATTTCATCTTTTGTTGAAATGTCAATAAGTTTGAATGAATTTCGCCGATTGTTTTTAAAGGTTCCTTCTGCAAGAAAACCAGCACAGATAATCCCTTCTGCATTTAATTGATGCCACAGATTTATTAAATAGCTGGTTTTACCACTCTGTTTGTTTCCGCTAATGATAATCAGTTTGCACATCCTTGTTTTCTGTAAAAATTATTAATAAATAATCGGTATGAAGCAGAATTTCGGTAATTGTTTTAAAAGGCTTTTTAAAAATATGTTTTGGTTTTGAAACGTTTTCGATGATGGAAGGCAGTGCTGAGAATGCCAATCCCAGTGAATTGTAGAGCTGTGAAAATCCCTTTCTGTATAAAATGGTTTTAACAAATGGATTTCTGAGTTCGACACTGATGGCTGAAAATCCAAGTACAACGATAATAGCCCTTAGTACCATGTTCAATCCCATTAACAGTCCACTTAAATTAAAACTGTGGGGTTGTTCCGATCCGGAATAGAATAAGGTGGAAAGCAGGATGAGGATAATGAACTGCAACCATAATAATGGTTTACGGAATTGCCTGAATGAATTTTTGTATCTGCTTGCATGCATGGCAATATATAGCAATGAGGCTAAGAAACCATAAACAAGGCCGCAGTTATTCAGGATATAGAGCGTTCCGATTACAAATGCAACATTTATAAATAATAATAGTACCGAATAATGCTGTTTTGTTTGAAGTTCGTACATCCGGCTTGGTTTGCTAAGATCAAAGCCCTTTTCCTGACTTGGTTTTAATTGCTCTTTTTTTGCCTGTTTTCCAATAAAATAGCCTGCGATGGCGGCAAAAATTCCTACGATGATGTAAACCAGTATCAGCACGATTAACGCATCCACGGGTTTAATATGTTCGGAATGGATCTGCTTCATCGCATAACGGTAAAGATTGGCAAGGATTTTAACCG
>CAYNTB010000074.1:6775-8482 GCA_964399905.1 uncultured Bacteroidales bacterium
TGAAAAATTTGTGCATCAATGCACTTAGCACAGCCATTGCTCCGGCAATCATATACCCAAAAAGGTTTTTGCCAAAAATAAAAATGAAAAGTTCCAATAAGAGTGCTTCCAGAAAAATACCGGTCATGGGACCCAGGATTACGGCACTTGGGGAAATTGATTTCATAAGAGCACAAATCAGGCCTGCGCGCCAGATAATTCCGTTTTCTTTCCACAATTGCAGGCTGGCAATAATAAATACGACCGTGAAAATAGCCAGTAAGGTTCCGGCAAATGGCAATTGAAGGTTGTGAAAAAAGCTTCCGAGTATGATTTCAACAGAAGCCCATAAACTGCCTAAAACAGATGCTTTCAGCCAAATATTGTCTGGTGTTCTCTTCATGGTCCATGATGCCCCGTTTAGCATTCATTTTAAGATTCGGAAATGAACAGGAATCACCTAAAACAACCTTTTTGTTTGTCGCTTAATTTTGGCGTTATTATCCCCTTTCCAATTCGTTCCGGCTTCCGGAATTCGGGAGGCACAAACATTTCTGTTTATACCCATCGGTTAAAAATTCATAATCTGAACCTTAGAATGTTTAACTCGGAGCTTGTGCAAATTTAGGATATTAATGCGACCAAATCTTATTTTTTGTGGTCTTATTATTTCAACTATGGCTAAAAATTTATTTAATGATCTTCTTTTTCGTTCTTTTCAGTTCTTTTTTGTCTGATTTAGTGCCCACCTTGGCAGTTTTGGTAGTTTCTTTTGAATTAACTGCTGATGCGTTTTTTTTGGTGCTGTCTGCTATTGTTTTATTATCAATGCTTTGCCTCCCTTTAATATTCGGATTATTTATGTTTTCCAAATTGAGGCCCGGGCTGAAAAGTCCTGTTTTTGTTTTGGCAATGATAAAACCGCTGCCTTCATTATTTACCCGCGCTTCATTTTCAAAGCTTCTTTTCAGATTTATTTGATTACCATTATATTTCGACTTATACAGTCCACCTGACCATGAAGAATTCTGATTATCCGAAACCTCAAGTGTATATACCAAATCACCTCTGTAATAAGATTCGAGGTTTACGGTATTTCTGGAGGGAGACCATCCGGTTATAAATTGATCATCCATCGTAAGGGTTAGTTCGTATGGAACCGCTGATAAACCACCACTTCTGGATAATACAAATCCAAATCCCTCAAAATAAAATTTAGCAAATTCAGTCGAATATTTGCAAATCAGTTGCTTGCCATCTATTTCCGCAGATTCAAATCTTAAAACCGGCACTCCGCCAAATGTCTGCAATAAGTCTGTTTGATCTTCAATGGATTTTGGAAAATGAAATTCGAGCATACAGGGGCACAAAATTTCCTGTTGTTCATAATTCTGGGAGTTTAGCGAAAAGGCGAGCATCATACTTAAGGTCAAAATCAATGTTTTTTTCATAGCTTTTGGGTTAAGGGTGATATCCAAAGTTAAAAAAAATAAGCCCTAAATGGTAGTGTTTTTTTCTTTTTACAAATTGATATACAATCCTTTCCAAAATTATAAATTAATGCTAGATTCATTATTCCGAATAAAATATATAAATGTTGATACGAGCTTCGGGCTGGCAGTTTGTGATTTTTAACAAGCTGGAAAAAGCACCTAAATTGGGTAGTCTATCATCTATTGATACCCTTGTTATATATTGTTACCAGATTTTTTCCCACGCTTCAACACC
>CAYNTB010000075.1:0-2758 GCA_964399905.1 uncultured Bacteroidales bacterium
AAATTAGAGATTCTTATTGATTTTAAACAGTCTTGATTTTTTCGCTCTTTTGTATTAAGACAAAAGAGCTGTAAATAATCTTATTCATTTCACATTGTGTGAAGTTTGTAACTTTGCACAACATTTCTTATTTCTCCATCATCAATTGCAGGTGAATCTTGAGTCCTTCTGTTTGGCATTTTGGGCAGTAAACACCATAGTTCTCAGAAATATAACCACACACATAGCATTTGTATAATTTTTTCTTTTTCAGTGATTCTTTTTTCTTATTCATAATTAGTTCCCCCAGTTTTCCCGATCGAGACTGCGATAATGGATGGCTTCGGCCAGGTGTTCTGTTAATATTTGTTCTGATTTTTCAAGGTCGGCAATGGTTCTGGATACTTTAATGATCCGGTCGTAGGCACGTGCCGAAAGGTTTAATTTATTGATCGCATTTTTCAAAAGTTGTTGTCCGGCAGTGTCAATTTTACAAATCGAACGAAGATGTTTGGATGTCATTTGTGCATTGCAATGAATATTTTCGCTGCTTGCAAATCGTTGTTCCTGAATTTTTCGCGCTTCGATCACTCTTTTGCGAATGGTTTCACTTTTTTCAGCAGCAGTTTCATTTGAGAGCGTATCTACCGGAACAGGAACTACTTCAACGTGTATATCAATGCGGTCGAGCAAAGGGCCGGAAATCCGGTTCAGGTATTTCTGGACCATGCCCGGGGCACAAACACATTCCTGGTCAGGATGGTTGTAATAGCCGCAGGGGCATGGATTCATGGCAGCAATTAACATAAAATTGGCCGGGTATTCAACAGAAATTTTTGCCCGTGAGATGGTAACGATGCGATCCTCCATTGGTTGTCGCATCACTTCGAGCACGGTGCGTTTAAATTCGGGAAGTTCGTCTAAAAACAATACTCCATTCTGGGCCAGGGTAATTTCGCCCGGTTGCGGATAGGTGCCCCCTCCAACCAAACCGGCATCACTTATGGTATGGTGCGGTGATCGAAATGGACGAACCGTGATCAATCCTTTATGACTTTGCATTTTTCCGGCCACCGAATGTATTTTGGTCGTTTCGAGAGCTTCCTTCAAATTTAAAGGCGGTAGGATCGAGGGCATTCTTTTAGCAAGCATGGTTTTGCCGGAACCCGGAGGGCCAATCAAAATGGCATTATGTGAGCCTGCGGCTGCAATTTCGAGGGCACGCTTTATATTTTCCTGTCCCTTCACTTCCGAAAAATCAAATTCGTAATGGTTCAATTGTGAATAAAATTCTTCACGTGTATCTATTTTGCATGGGATCATGGGTTTTTGCCCATCCAAATGTTGAATCACTTCAGTGATGTTCTCTGCACCCAGTACTTCCAACTTATTAACAATGGCGGCTTCCAATGCATTTGCCTTGGGCAGTATAATTCCCTTGAATCCGTTTTCGAGTGCTGAAATAGCAATCGGCAAGGCTCCTCTAATGGGGTTCAGGCTTCCGTCAAGCGAAAGCTCACCCATGATAATATATTCAGACAACAGGTCGCTTTTAATTTGTTCGGATGCTGCCAGTATACCTATGGCAAGGCTCAGGTCATATGAAGAACCTTCTTTACGGATATCTGCCGGGGCCATATTTATTACAATTTTTCGCCCCGGATATTTAAACCCGACCTGTGATAAGGCAGATTCTATTCGTTGCTGACTTTCTTTTACAGCACTGTCGGGAAGCCCGACCAGGAAGAAATTAATACCCTGTCCGACTTCAACTTCAATGGTAATGGTTTGCGCATTGATTCCGATTATTGCACTTCCGTAAGTTTTAACTAACATGTTTAAAGTTTAGCCAGGTTTTATTTGATAACGGTTAAACTTTATACCAAAAGAATCGAAATGTCGCAATTTTTGGCAAAAAAAATTGGAGTTAATCAGTATTGGCAAATCTACACAATAAAAAAACAGGAATAACTATCGGGTATTCAATAATATAGACAATGTCAATAAGAGATTTGGTTTTGGGGCTTAATATTATTTAAGGGGTTTATATTTAGAGACATTTAAAATTTCCCGGGCATCCTGGTTGTTAAAAAGTGCCGATAGGGAAGTTTGCGGATTATTATTCATGTATGAACGAACAATTTGCCAGCCGATCCATCCTCCGATATTGCCGGGCGAATTTTTTGAAAATTCGGCCGTAAAAGGACCATCGGATATTAATTTACGAATGATCTGATAGTCGCTCGAAAATAGAATTTCATTATCAATGATAAATGCCCAAAGGTTTCCTTCATTCTCATTGCACCACTTCAGTTTTTCAGGTGTATAACCTATTTTGAGATGGTCAGCTTTCATCGGAAGTGTTGCGTCTAAAAAGTACATCATCTTTCCATAGGCAATGATTTCGTCTAAAAAATCGGTTGAGCCCGGCAATACTGGTAATAATTTCCGGGTCAGTTCTTTCATAAAATCGATGGAAATATACTCAGGCTGCATTCGCTGGATCTTGTATTCGGGAATACCTATTTGTCTGTATTGGTCAAAATCTGGCCCCAGGTATAAATCCAAACCGATTATCATAACATCTTCCGACATTTGAACCGGATACTCGTATTGCAGCCCTGAAATATAGGTGTAAATATTCGGAATTGTTTCAGTTGGGAAAAATAGATCGTAGGAAAAAGAAAAGCTTGAGCCGAATTATAATCTTTATTACAATATTATCAGGAATATTAATTTCTATCGTTAATGAATGTCTTAATATTGTTATCGCGACAAT
>CAYNTB010000075.1:2768-8466 GCA_964399905.1 uncultured Bacteroidales bacterium
TGCATTGCTGAGGCAAGTTCGGAACGGAGGGTGCCCAGGTCAGGGTATTTTGCTTCAGTGGCCTGGTATAATCGAATCAAATCAGGGTCGGTAATAAAATCCTTAATCTGGTTCAGGTTGGTGCTGTCGTTTAAATCAGCGGCCAAAAATACCC
Source organism: uncultured Bacteroidales bacterium (assembly GCA_964399905.1). Lineage (GTDB taxonomy): Bacteria > Bacteroidota > Bacteroidia > Bacteroidales. The sequence goes on from CAYNTB010000075.1 coordinate 2,923, forward strand.
AGTATTTTTGTTGCAGGGAGCTTAGTTCTTCTTTGATGTTTTCAGGATCGAGCGCAAATAAATCCTGTTCATAACGATCTATTTTAAATAATCCGATATCAACAGAAGAAACATCGAAGTTCAGCTTTCTGGACTGGTTGTTTTTGCAGGCCATGAGGCTGAGAAGAAGCATGATGAAGTAGAAAAATTTCAAATTTAATTTCATATTGCTAAATCAATTCAAATTAATTGAGGTGCATAAGCAAAAGATGCCAAATCTTATGATCTGGCATCCCTTACAAGTTTATTTGTTCAATTAAAATATTTTCCAGCCGAGAGATACATTAAACCCATTGGTTTTTGAATCATAGGAGATGCCGTCAACTTGTCCGATAACCTTTGTAAGTCCAATATTATAGCGTACATCCAGTGTGAACATCAATACATCGACCCCGGCACCAATTTGAAGGCCCCAAATTAAATCTTCAATATTATCAACTCCGAGATCATTGACCAGATCCCCTGTTCTTTCAAGGGTTTTTTCGGTAACAATGGATGCAGAAGGACCGCCGAATACTCTGAGGTTGGCAATCTTAAGGTCAAAAACTTTGGCACCAATCAGGAATGGAATTTGAATGGTTTTCAATTTAATGTCATCTTCGAAAGAAAGAGAAGATGGTTTAAAAATTCCACCTTCGGTTACCCAGTTAACTTCGGGCTGAACATAAATTTTGGTTCCCAATCTTAAAAACGCACCAAATTGAAAACTGCTTTTCAAGTCGGATTTTATATCGCTTTTGTCGATTGACAATTTTGAGGTGTTATAACCAATTTTTGGCCCGAATGAAATTTGGGCAAATGCCGCGCTTGTAAAAATTACAAACGTAAATAACAGAATAATTTTTTTCATGGTATCAATTTGTTTTTTTTGTTTCGATAGTTAAAGTTGAAATTTTACGAAAAAATATGATAAAAGTTGCTACGGCAAATATAAGCTTTTCAGAAAAATAAAAAATGCTTTTATCGATTCGTATTTCAATAACGCCTGTGTTCACTAATTATTATAGCATATTAGTATTGATTTAATTACATTTGCAACACTATTATTATTGATTGAAATATATATTTGAGTAAATATCATCGTTGAATAAGGTAAATATCGAAAGTGATATTTAAGATGATTAATTGAGTTTTATCATTGACTAAAAATTTTTGAAGATGAAAACATATATTTTCGGATGCATATTTTTTATGTTGATTCTCTCAAATAAAGCTGATGCCCAGGAAAAGCCATTTTTATTTGGGATGAAAATTTCACCTCAGATTGGATGGATGAATCCCAACGCCGAAGGCTATGATAATGATGGTATAAAGGCAGGTATTTCGTGGGGTTTTGTAACGCAGTTTCATGTGATGGAAAACTACGACATTCATTCGGGTATCAACATAAGTATTCTGAGATCATCACTAATTTATCCTGATTTGAAAGCAGTTGGAGAAATAAATCAAACCGGTGAATTACACCGCCTATACAACCTTAAATATTTAGGTGTTCCGGCTGTTTTTCGGATGAAAACCAACGAATTTTCAAAAAAAAGATTCTTTGGGCAGTTCGGATTGGAACTTAACTTTTTGTTATCTGCTCATTCGAACGATAAATTTAATACGGAATCAAGCGGGCAAATCAATGCTGAAAATGATATTTATAATGAAATAAAATTCGCCCGTTATGCTTTAATTGCAGGGGTTGGAATGGAATATTCCATAGGGGGTTCAAATGTTCTGATTACGGGGATCAATTTTAATAATGGAATTAATGATGTATTAAAAGATCAAAATAAAGTTAATCCGGATATTCAGCAAATTGCCATTAATAATTTTGTGGAATTATACCTGAGTTTACTTTTTTAACATTTAACAGGAGGTGTGAGGTGAAAATAGCGATTGCACAATTAAATTATCACATTGGTAATTTTGAGCAAAATCAAAATAAAATTATAAAAGCGATTGATCAATCAAAATCAGCCGGTGCAGAATTGGTCATCTTTGCCGAACTTGCCATTTCGGGATATCCACCACGCGATTTTCTCGAATTTGATGATTATATTGAAAGGTGCTGGTCCGGTATTCAATCAATTGCGAAGAATACGGATCATATCGCAGTGATTATCGGAAGCCCTACCCGGAATACAAATGTTAAGGGAAAGCGTTTGTTTAATTCAGCGGTGTTTATTCACGATAAAAAAATTGTTTCGATCCACCACAAAGGATTACTGCCGACCTATGATATTTTTGATGAATACCGTTATTTCGAGCCCGCAAAAGAATTTAATATCATCAAATTTAAAGGTAAAAATATAGCCCTGACCATTTGTGAGGATTTGTGGAATATTGGTGATAACCAACTTTACACCACCAATCCGATGGATGAATTATATAAGTGTGCTCCTGATTTTATCATCAATATTGCGGCATCTCCTTTCCATTATCATCAGGCCGAATGGAGAAAAAAGACATTGCTCGAGAATGTTGAAAAATATAAGCTGCCCCTGGTATATGTAAACCATGTGGGGGCGCAGACAGAGCTCTTATTCGATGGCGGATCGTTGGTGTATAATGCAAAAGGGAAGCTGGTATGCGAAGCCAAATATTTTAGTGAGGACCTGCAATTCGTTGAGATTGACGATGTGATTCATTTAAAATCAAGCCAGGTTGAATCAACTGCGAGTTCGAAAATTGAGCTTATTTATGAAGGTTTGGTTATGGGTTTGCGGAATTATTTTAATAAACTGGGTTTTGAAAAAGCAATTTTGGGACTGTCAGGTGGGATTGATTCTGCTGTTACCGCAGCTATTACAGTAAAAGCACTAAATGCAGAAAATGTGAGTGGTATCTTATTGCCTTCACAATATTCGTCGGATCATTCGATTAAAGATGCAAAACAACTGGCAACCAATCTGAATATCAACTACGAAATCATCTCAATTGAAGAAACATATAACATCATTGAGATGAGTTTATATCCTCAATTTAAAAATCTGCCTTTTGGTATAGCCGAAGAAAATATTCAGGCGCGTGTCAGGGGGGTGATATTGATGGCCCTTTCCAATAAATTTGGTTCTATTTTGCTGAACACCTCAAATAAAAGTGAAGCTGCTGTTGGTTACGGAACGCTGTATGGCGACATGAACGGAGGCATTTCAGTTTTGGGCGATGTTTACAAAACAGAGGTTTTCCAGTTGGCTCATTTTATGAATCGGAATAAAACCATAATCCCTGAAAATACAATTGTTAAACCTCCGTCAGCTGAGTTGAGGCCTGATCAAAAAGATGCTGATTCATTGCCCGATTACGAAATTCTGGATCAGGTATTATACCAATATATCGAACTTCGAAAAGGACCCTCTGATTTAATGAAGATGGGCTTTGACGAGCAAATGGTAAAGCGAATTTTAAAAATGGTGAATACCACTGAATATAAACGATATCAAACTCCGCCTATATTAAGGGTTTCACCAAAAGCATTCGGAATGGGCAGAAGAATGCCCATTGTCGCAAAATATTTATCCTGAACCTTTTTACAGGTTAATTGCTTCTACTGATTTAATTTCAGGTAATGCTTTTTTAACAGCAGATTCTACTCCGTTTTTCAATGTCATAGTGCTGTAAGGACATGCACCACAGGCACCCTGTAATTCTACGTTAACCACCAGGTCGTCAGTAATGTTTATAAATTTTATATCACCACCGTCTTGTTGGAGGTATGGACGTACCTGCTCAATTATATTTTGAACTTTTTGTTCGAATACTTTATTATTTTCACTCATCGATTATGCTTTATTTTTAAAATGCAAAGGTATATAATTCTACTTATAAATTAATTGCAAAATTTCTTAGCTGTTTTGTGCTATTATATTTGCTGCCAGTTCCCGGTAGGCCTTCCCGATGATACTATTTTCATCCAATGCTATAGGACTGCCTTGATCGCCCGATTCTGCGATAGCTTGCACAAGCGGAATACTGCCCAAAAATGGGATGTTCAGTTTGGAGGCAAATTTTTCGGTATGCCCTTTCCCAAATATATAATATTTATTGTCAGGTAGTTCAGCCGGGCTAAAATAGGCCATGTTTTCAATTAATCCGATAATAGGAACATTTATTTTTTCCTGTTTTAGCATGGTAACTGCCTTTTGAACATCGGCCAATGCAACCTGTTGCGGTGTTGTAACGATAATTGCTCCGCTTACCGGATAGGATTGGGTCAGGGTTAAATGAATATCGCTGGTTCCGGGAGGCAAATCAACAAGCATAAAATCAATCTCGCCCCAAAGTGCATCATTAAACAATTGGTTTAAGGCGTTCGAAGCCATGGGCCCGCGCCAAATCAAGGCTTGTTCAGGGTTCACAAAAAATCCTATAGAAAGTATTTTAATGCCGTATTTCTCAATCGGTACAACCTTGGTTTTTCCATCCACTTCAACAGCCGATGGCCTGCCATCTTCAAGGTTAAACATGATTGGCATGGATGGGCCATAAATATCTGCATCGAGCAATGCCACTTTTTTACCCAGTTTTGACAAGGCAATGGCCAGGTTGCTTGCTACGGTAGATTTTCCAACACCTCCTTTACCGGAAGCGATGGCTATGATTTTTTTAACACCTGACAAAGGACCTTCACCACTGTCTTTTTGGGCAATAGGGTTAATGTTTATTTGAAGGTTTTCGCCAAATTTGTTTTTGATAATTTTACTGCAATTATCCATCATCATTTTGATACCGGGATCATTTAGGTCGGGCATCACCAGGTTAAAACTTACTTCTTTCTCCGAAAAAGTCAGATTTTCGATCATTTTTAAATTCACGATATTGTCTTTTTTGGGGAAATAAACAACTTGTTTCAACTCCTCTAATATTGATTCTTTTTGCATCATGAAAGCTTAAAATTTATTCTTATTTAGATTTGGTAAAATTAATTAATTCGGACGAATTAGAGGGGAAATATTAGATTTCTTTTGCAGGATCCCAGAAATATTTTTGAAATTCCAGAATCTGGTCATTTTCAACTTTTATGTTTTCATTTTCAAGAAGTTTTTGCATCAAAGTTGGGTCTCCAAAATGATGTTTCCCGGTAAGCAAACCTTTTCGATTCACAACCCGGTGTGCCGGAATGGCTTCCCCTGAATGATGGCTTCCGTTCATTGCCCAACCCACCATTCGGGCCGATCCTTTACTGCCCAGGTAAGAAGCAATGGCCCCATAGGTCGTAACCCGGCCTTTGGGGATCAGTTTTGCAACCTGATAAACCTGTTCAAAAAAGGAGGGTTCGTTATGCATGCAATCGAAATTTTAAATAATTGATGGCAAGGCCCTGTGCAAGATATTGTTTTTCGTAAAAGGTCTGGATGCTTAAAACATCTTCTTCAATTGATGAATGGTAGAGGTCAGTAGTTGAAAAAATTAATTCATGTTTTTCCGATTCAATTACTTCCAGGCAATAATCAAACAGTTTTCTGTTGTCAGTTTTTAGATGAATGATCCCTTTTTGCTTCAAAAATTTTTGATATA
>CAYNTB010000076.1:0-8362 GCA_964399905.1 uncultured Bacteroidales bacterium
TTAATTATTTCAAGAACTTTGGTAGAAATCTTCTCCGATGAGTTCCTTCGAGAAAATCTTGCTTTCAGGGGAGGAACAGCTTTACATAAATTATACCTTAATCCAGCAGCAAGATATTCTGAAGATATTGATTTAGTTCAAATAAAACCTGGTCCTATTAAACCAATAATGGAGGGAATTGGAAAGGTTGTAAGCTTTTTTGAAGAAAAAAGAACAACTCAGCTTCGTGGACATGGAGCAAAAGCTTTATATCGTTTTACATCGGAATATGAAGAAATACGAATGCGATTGAAATTAGAAATTAACTGCAAAGAACACTTCCATGTGCTCGATTGGGTTGATTTTCCTTTTGAAATTGAAAGTGAATGGTTCTCTGGTAAAGCGAAAATAAGAACCTACAATATAAATGAACTTCTGGGAACAAAGCTCAGAGCACTTTATCAGCGAAGCAAAGGAAGAGATTTGTTTGATATAGACTATTCCCGACAAAATATTGACTTGGACCATGAGCAAATCATAGATTGTTATAAGGAATACACCTCTTTTGCAACGGGCAAAAAACCGCCCAGCAAAAAAGAATTTCTACTCAACATAGAAGGGAAAGAAATTAGTGCTGAGTTTACGGGTGACATGGAGGCTTTGTTGAGACCAGAAATTAAATACAATCAAAACGAGGCTTTTAATTGGTTGAAGGATGAATTGGTAAAAAGGATGTAAAAAATGACAGATGAAAATGAAACAGGTAACTTTCTGTTTAGAAAATATAAAATCCAGAAACATGAGCTATATTAATAAACTAAAATAAAATGCCGCCCCTTCAAATGAATATATCCCGAAAGCTTTCGAGGCCAAGCCTCCCAGGACTCAAACAATAGATTCGTAATGAAATTGAACAGAAAATTTAGTTTTACCGGCTTGCTATTACTATTTGGGTTAATTACCTACCTCTTCCTTTTTGGAAAATTATTTACATTTTCACCCTTGATAGTTGGCTTTGAAAAATCTGAATTTAGCAATAGTATTATATATGTTCAGAATAACACTAAATTTAATGATTATGCAGCTGTTGACTCACTAATTCCAGCAGTAGAAAAATTTCATGATTTAAAGTTTAAACAAAAACCCGAAATATTTATTTTTCGGGATAGTCTTAATTTTATTAAACGTTCATTTTCTAAAGCCCGATTTTCCGCCTATTCAAGTGGTAGATTGGTTATATCTCCTTGGGCACTGAAAGAAGCAAGAGAAGGAAAAATTTCTCTTGAAATATATGTAAGACACGAGCTTTCGCATATTTTGATTTTTCAACATAAAGGTTTTTTATCGGAATTTTTCTATCCGAAATGGTTACTGGAAGGAATCGCAGTATATAGCACAAATCAGATGGGAACTTCATTTTACCCTGCTAAAGAAGAAACTTATCGTATGATAGAACAGGGTAATTTTATGCCTCCATTTGATTTTAAAACCAAAAGAGAAAACAAAATAAAACTGGACGTAGAATACCGGATTACTTTTATGTATTCCGAATTTGCCTGTATTGTTGATTATTTAATTGAAAAATACGGAAAAGAAAAATTTTTAGTGTATATGAAGGAGCTGCTAAAATCTAATGATCATAATTCAGTGTTTAAAGAAACATATGGGCTGGACTTTGATGATTTCATTGTGAACTTTAAAAAACATGTTTACGATACGGTAAATAAAAATAATAAGGCTTAAAAAAACAAACGGCAATAATACAGCTAACCATTACACAAATCTTTATAATTAATTCACTGATTTTTAAAACCTTTTTAATCATTTTCTTGATTCCTGATATTTAACAATAAATTCATCTGCCGTATATACCGAGACAGCCTTTCCAATTAACTCAAACGGAAGCTGATCCGTTGATTTAAACCGCACACAGCTTTTCCCCACATCCATTTTTTTACCCGATGCCTTATAGTCTTTTATAAATTGTTCAGATAAATTTTTATCCATATAAATGCCGCTTAAATAAACAGCCATATGGTTTTTCTGAGATGCCAGGGCCGCATACATTAAGGGTTGTTTATTATAGGTATGCGGAAATTTATAGAGCGGAACCTGATAGGAAATCATTCCCCAGTTCATCTTTTCTTCATAGCCTTCCGGTAAATGATCCAGAATGAGCTGCCTGACTTTTTGAATCTGTTCCCGCCGGTCGTCAGGTAATTCTGCCAAATATTCTTCCACTGTCGTTGCCTTGCTTTGCATGCCATTCACTAATTTATCAATTCAAAATCCATTTGTTTTTTCGACAGGTCGATCTTTTTAACAATAATATATACACGATCGCCCAGTTTGTATTTGTCGCCATAATGCTGCCCGATTACCTGGTAATTATCCTCATCCAGATAATAAAAGTCGTCTTTCATATCTTTGAGCCTGACCATTCCTTCGCACATATTTTCTTCGATCTGAACATACAAACCCCATTTGCTGACACCCGAAATCAAACCGCTGAATTTTTTCCCGATATGTTCAAGCATGTATTCGGCCTGTTTGTACTTAATGGATTCGCGTTCAGCCTTCTCGGCCCTGCGCTCCAGTTCAGATGCCTGCTGGCATATTTTTTCGTATTCGTTTTGGTTCACCGATTTTTGCCCGTTCAAATACCAATGCAAAAGCCGGTGTGTGATCAGGTCGGGATAGCGGCGGATCGGTGAGGTAAAATGTGAATAATAAGGGAATGCCAAACCATAATGCCCAATATTTTTGGTCGAATATTCGGCTTTCGACATGGTGCGGATGGCAATGGTTTCGATCATGTTTTCCTCGCCTTTTCCATGGATTTGCTCAAACAACTGATTAAATGAACTGGCCAGTTTATTTCTGGATTTTACATTTAACGAATAACCAAGTTTATTGATAAATTCTACGAACGTATTCAGTTTTTCCGGATTCGGCTCATCGTGGATCCGGTAAACAAATGTTCGGGGTTTGGGTTCTTTTGCCGTTGACTTGCCGATAAATTCAGCTACTTTCCGGTTGGCAAGCAGCATAAATTCTTCGATAAGTTTGTTGGAATCTTTTTGTTCCTTAACATAAACACTTAATGGCTTGCCTTCTTCGTCGAGATTAAAACGGATGTCGTTTGATTTAAAATTAATGGCCCCTTTATCAAATCGCTTTTGCCTCAGTATTTTCGCCAAATTGTTTAATACCGTAATTTCCTGCAAAAATTCTCCTTTGCCCGATTCGATGATTTCCTGAACTTCTTCATAAGCAAATCTTCGGTCGGAATTGATGATGGTTTTGCCAATCCATTGTGACAATACTTTTGCCTTTTCATCCAACTCAAAAACGGCTGAGAAACATAATTTATCCTCATGGGGGCGAAGGGAGCACAATTCATTCGATAAGACTTCAGGGAGCATCGGAATAACCCTGTCGACCAAATAAATGGATGTTCCCCGGCTGAGTGCCTCTTTGTCGATCACAGAATTTTCGGTAACATAATGCGAAACATCGGCAATATGAACCCCCACTTCCCAATTGCCCGAATCAAGCTTTTTAAGCGAGAGTGCATCATCAAAATCTTTGGCATCCACTGGATCTATGGTAAAGGTTGTTGTATTTCGAAAATCTTTACGCTTTGAAATTTCTGATTGCGAAATAGATTTATCCATTTTATGTGCCGCAGCTATTACCTGATCGGGAAAGGATAACGGAAAATCGAATTCAGCCAAAATGGATTGCATTTCCACATTATTGTTGCCGGGCATTCCCAAAACATTAATCACTTCACCAAATGGATTTTTTGAATGTTCGGGCCATTCGGTAAGCTTAACGATCACCTTTTGGCCATTTTTGGCACCATTAATTTTCGATTTTGGAATAAAAATATGAATGGGCACTGCAGAATTATCAGGAATTAAAAAAGCAAAATTCGGCGATACCTCGATCACCCCGACGTAATTTTCTTTGTTTCGTTTTATAACTTCAACGATTTGCCCCTCTGTTTTTCTGCCTTTTCTATGGGGAAAAAGCATCACTTTAACGTGATCTGAATCCATGGCCGTAAAAGTATTATTGGCCGCAATATAAATATCTTCACCCCCCTCATCATTGGCAACATAAGCTTTACCGGTTTGTTTCATATCAACAATTCCGGTTATAAAAGAACTGGGCGGACTGATTTCTTTTAATAAATCCGGGTTTAGTTTAAATTTCCCGGGTTTTACCTCAATAATTTCTTTGGTTTTAGTTAATTCGCGCAAAATTTTAGCCACAAGGTCTTTTCCTGCCCGGTCTTTAATTCCGAGTTGTGAAGAAATTTGCTTGTAATTCAAGGGGCGGGAAGGATTCTTGCCAAATGCATTCAAAATGCTGGCAATAAATGTTGATTTCCCTTTTATTTTTTTTGATTTTTCCATTAAAATTTAATCTTGTTTTTGTAAAGATACGATACTGAAAATTTTATTATCAATGTAAAGCTTAAAACCCTTCAATTTTATTGTGTTCGCTTTAGTTTCTGTAAAAATCAGTAAAAGTCAAAATTTTCAAATTCCAAATAATTCTAAAAGCTCAATATCCAATATTAGGATTTAAACGGTTAATTTACTATTTGTTATGTTTTGAAATTTTTGAACATTGAGTATTGTTTGAGATTTGTTAATTGTTTTTTGGTGCTTACCCCAAAATTTTATTCCTAATCCAAACCTGTGGACATTCACCCCATTGTGGTTTATTTGAAAATATTTAATGTGTTGATGAGGCAATAAATCTATTTAAAAAAACACCTTTGGAATCGCATCAATTAAATTTTGGGTGTAGTTGGTCTGGGGATGATGGTAAATATTTTCAGTATCGCCAATTTCAACAATTTTTCCTTCTTTCATAACCGCCCTGCGATCTGACATATATTTTACAACAGACAAATCGTGTGAAATAAAAATATAGGTGAGATTAAATTCCCGCTTGAGGTCGTTTAATAAATTTAAAATCTGTGCCTGTACCGAAACATCCAGGGCCGAAACAGACTCGTCACAAATGATAAATTCCGGTTTTAGGCCCAAAGCCCTTGCAATGCAAATTCGCTGCCGCTGACCGCCTGACAACTCGTGTGGATAGCGATAAAAGTATTCAGGAGACAGTCCGGTTTTTTTCAGCAATTCCATCACATTTTCTTTTCGCTCTTTATCATTTTTATATAAACGATGGACTTTTATGGGTTCCAGTATCGCTTCGCCCACCATTTTACGGGGATTTAATGAAGAATATGGATCCTGAAAAATGATCTGCATTTTTTGTCTGAAATCTCGAATTTGAGCTGGCGTAAACGAATTCAAATTTTTTTCTTTATAAAAAACCTGACCGGAAGCTGGTTTGGTGAGCATAAGTATGCTCCTTCCAAGGGTGGTTTTTCCACAACCGGATTCCCCGACGAGCCCCAAGGTTTCTCCGGGGAATACTTCAAAACTTACATCATCCACCGCATTGACCCACGATTTAGGTTTCCCAAACAAATTGCTGCTGATCGGGAACCGGGTATTTAAATGACCGACGCTTAAAACCGGCTTCACCGAATTTAGCTCTTCTTTTTTTTCCTGGATACTGATCTTTGAAATAAAATCTGTAATACTTTGCCCTTCATTGTCTTCCATAAAATCGGCGATGGTCGGAAGACGCTTTAGCTTGATATCGGTTCGGGGCCTGCAGGCAATCAATCCCTTGGTATAGGGATGCTTTGGTTCTGAAAAAAGTTTGTTTACCGGGCCTTCTTCCACAATCTTTCCTTTGTACATTACGAGTGCACGATCGGCAATTTCTGCCACCACCCCAAGATCGTGCGTAATAAAAATAATACCCATTTCGTGTTTCTGCTGAAGGGATTTCAGCAACTCCAAAATTGATTTTTGAACCGTTACATCAAGCGCAGTGGTGGGTTCATCGGCGATTAAAATATCCGGATTACAGGCGATGGCCATGGCAATCATTACCCGTTGGTGTTGTCCACCCGAAATTTGATGTGGATAAGCATCATAAATACTTTCGGGCCGTGGTAATTTAACTTCTTTAAAAAGCTGAATGGTTCTCTTTTTTGCTTCTTTAGAGGTTAATTTCTTGTGGATAATTAAGATTTCTGAAATTTGTTTACCGCAACTATATACCGGATTCAGCGAAGTCATGGGTTCCTGAAATATCATCGCAATGCGGTTTCCCCTGAATTTTTGCAATTCCTTTTCGCTCAATTGTAATAAGTCCAACTCATTTTTACGATCGCTAAAAATAATTTTCCCGGAAGAAATTTTAGCCGGCGGAACAGGCAGCAGTTTCATAATAGATAGCGCAGTAACGGATTTGCCGGAACCTGATTCACCAACAATACCCAGGGTTTCGCCTTTCTCTAAATGAAAAGAAGCATCAGATACCGCTTCAATTAAACCGGCTTCCGTTTTAAACGAAACAGATAAATTTTCAACTTTTAATAACGAATTCAGGGACATAAAAAAAATTGTTCATCAAAAATAAGCTTTAATCCGGTACTTTTTAATGTAAGAGGTATTAAGAAAAAAACAAAAATTGAATTTAATACAGGATTTTTTATCTCTATTGTACCCGGACATTTGTTTGTTGTGCGGAAATGATCTGTTAAAAGGAGAGCAAATTATTTGTAGCATTTGTATCTATAAGCTGCCCAAAACGGATTTTCATAAATCAAGGCCAAATGTTTTAAATGAATTGTTCGTGGGCCGGCTGGAAATCGAGCAGGTAGCTTCGTTTTTGAGTTTTAGAAAAGAAGGAAGTGCGCAGGAACTCATACATCATTTTAAATATAAAAACAGGAAAGAAATCGGGTTTTTTATGGGTTGTTTGTATGCCCATGAATTAAATCAAACAAATTGGATTAAAAATATCGATTGTATCATCCCCATTCCCCTCCACCCTCAAAAACTCAAAAAAAGAGGATACAACCAAAGCGAAGAGTTTGCGGCAGGACTATCTTCCGGACTTGGTATTCCTTTGAAAACAGATATTCTGGAGCGAATTAAATTTTCAGAAACACAAACCAGGAAGACAAAATACAAGCGATGGGAAAACGTAAAAGGGATTTTTGAGGTCAGAAATCCCGAATCGATGATGGGTCAGCATGTATTATTGGTCGATGATGTACTTACCACCGGTTCAACCATCGAAGCTGCTTCTGTTTGTTTACAACAAAAAGCAAAGGTGAAAATTAGTGTGGTAACCCTGGCTTATGCTGCCAGATAAGTTTTTTAAAATGCCTCACCCAAAACAGCCGTTTCTTTATATCTTTTTACATGCCCCTCCAAATCAAAAATTTCTATAAAAACGATATAAATTCCACGGGGCATTTTTTCAGAATGATCATCAAAACCGTTCCAGTAAAAAACCCCCTCGGTGCCCAGTAATTCATTGCTTACCAGCTGCCTGACTCGTACTCCCTCGGCATTAAAAATGAGAATATTGGCGGTATATCCCGGTTCATCCAATTGATATTCGATTTGTAAGATATCATCATGCCCGTCATTGTTTGGTGTAAAGACATGCGGAGAAATGAGAATTTCAGATTTGGCATTGTTTAATTCAGAATATTGTGAATTTTGGGAGGCCGGTGTTCCAAAGCCGGAAGCAAAAGAAGCCGAAATCCAGTTTTCGTGGACTAAACCCGGAAGATCGAAATGAATTTTTTCGAGTGAAACACCCATGCTGTAATTTAATAGCGGATAATGCATGTTTTCATGATATTCAGCTAAATCAACAAAAACACCATCTTTTCTTTTCAATCCCAGCAAACCCCCGCCATCAGTAAGCCGAATCAGATTTTCAGCCATTAAAACATGATCAGGTTCAGGACAATAATATTGATCAATCACTTTTTCGGGAGATCTTGTTAAAGCCACATATTGTCCGGGAAATATATATTTATTGTTTACCGAAAGCACCGAACAAACGGTGTCGGGTGGTTGGGGAAATACATGGCTGATTAAACATAATTCGAGCGTAGAAAGATCCAGAATTTTCGCGGATCGGTTATAAAATTCAACATATTCTTCACCCTGGTTCAAGGGCTTAAAGAGAATTTCATTAATTACCAAATCCTGGTATTCAGCGGTATCAGGTATGCAGAAAGTAAAAAGTTGATCTTGAGACAAAGGAGTGCCAGTAAAGTTTTTTAATGACGAATCAATTTTATGTGTGAATGTTTCGTTTTTCATGAATGCATCAGAAAACACAAATTGTATGCTTTTGGATTCTTCATTTATAATGATATGATTCGGATGATTGCCGGTTTCTTCAATTTCATACAATGATAAATTTTGAGCCGATCCCCAATCCATTGGATTCAAAAAGTCGAGCTGAATGGTGT
>CAYNTB010000077.1:0-2449 GCA_964399905.1 uncultured Bacteroidales bacterium
ATTTAAACGAGATCCTTTATAGGTCCTTAGCCTGTTTTTTTTAAATCGACCTTCTTCGGTTTTATCAGCTGGTTCAATTTCTGTAAAATAATGATCGCCTGAATAGTATACATCTTCACCACTGCACCTGAATTCCCTTAAATTATAAGTGATAATATAACCCAGGGCATTATTCCTGATAATTAAAGGCTCAGTTGCTTTTACATAGAGGGTTTGGGTTTCCTTGTTTTCTTCCAGCAAAAGCGCATCTTCGTTTTCTATAATACAACTGGCCGCATTTTTTGATTTGCCCAAAAAAGATTCCCTGAATAAATTAAGCTTGGGCTGACGAGTGCTTCTTTTTGCTTTTATAACCACTTCTCCCAAATCGTAGGTGTCAGGTTCAAGTTCTACAATCATTTCAACATTGCACTGATATTCAGGAATGCGCTTTGACTGATAACCGATTGTACTAATTATAAGAGGTATTGTATTCTTTTTTTTGGTGTCGAGTACAAAAAATCCAGTACCATCAGAGGTTGTGCCAATGGTTGTACCCTCGAGATATACGTTTGCAAAAGGGACCGATTCCCCCGTTTTTTGATCAATGATCCGGCCTTTTAAATCCTGCCCAACAACAGATGTAACTATGATGCACAGGAAAAAAACAGCGTTGAATTTCAAAGAACTATTTTGGATTTTAATGGGACAGTAGTGACCATATTTACTCAATTATTTTTTGGAGGGGGTGTATTCATATGGCAAAAGGTCGGCAACCCGTTTCTCTGATATCACTCCCGACCATTTTAATGATTTCGGATCGAAATAACCATCCTTAGCAATTTTTGTGCAAGCTTCAATCTGAGTCAAATATGATGTTTCTGAATAATTATTATTTCCAAAATAAATAATTACATCCTGGTTAAAACAAACAACTTTTTCTCCTGTCGTCAAAGCTGAACATATTTCAGCTAATTCAACTTTTTTATAATTGTTGTATAATAAGCTAAAGCCATCTTTCCTTAATGTATTGTTATAAATTGATCGAATGAGTTGAAGCCTTGATCCCTTATAGGTTCTTTCTCTTTGTTCCTTAATTTTTTCAATCGGGCCATTTGGTATATTTGATAATTCTTCGAAATGATAGTTCCCTGTATATTGGATATCCCTGCGAGAGGCTTTAAATTCTTCCAAATAATAAATAAGCTTATAGCCGAGTGCATAATTATTAATAATAATTGGGACTTCAGAACTAGCGTGTAAAGTTTTTGTTTTTTTATCATAATACAAATACAAATCATCAGGATTTAGAATTTCTGTATTTGCTG
The DNA here is from genome assembly GCA_964399905.1 of uncultured Bacteroidales bacterium. Taxonomy (GTDB): domain Bacteria; phylum Bacteroidota; class Bacteroidia; order Bacteroidales. The sequence goes on from CAYNTB010000077.1 coordinate 1,308, forward strand.
CATTATCTGAAATTCCCAGGAAGTATGCCTCAAACATACGAAGCTTTCTTTGTGTGGGCAAGTTATCACCCTTGATAACAACATCTTCCAACATATATACATTGCTTTCAAGAATAACTGATAATTCTTTATCGGGAGAATAAGATGTAAGTATTTGATTTTTATAACCAACAGCACTTATAATTAGTGGCTTAGAGGATGTTTCATCAATTTGTAGCGTAAAATTACCATCATCATCAGAAGTGGTACCCATTAAAGTGCCTTCAATAAAAATATGGGCATAAGGAATCGGTTCTTCATTTTCGCTATCAATGATGCTGCCTTTGATCGTAACTTTTTTGTCGTTTAATTTTGTTGAATTCGCTTGAATTTGGGTTGATGTTATGGCTCCAAGGATCAAGAATAGAATTAATCTGTACATTTCGTTCAATTATTTCTTATATATAATTGAAACAAATATAATGGAAAAAAATAGTATCCTATAATTCCAAAATTTAATCCTATTTATCTAAGCCAGCTTGTTATTTGGAAAGAATTGAAACTGCTACAATTCCAGGTCCCGTGTTTGCACCAAGTACCGGTGAAGCCGCCCTAATAAATTCAGGTTCCTGTTTAAACATTTTTGTAAGTTCAGAGGCATACCAATTGGCTGTTTTTAGATTATCGGCATGGGTTATTGCATAACCCCAAATCGGGCCTCTTTCCGAAATCTTACGGGCTTGTTTTAATAAATTTTTCTGGCTGCCTTTTTCGGTAAAGGATTTGTCGAGCAATGTAGTTGTCCCATCTTCAGTAACTGTAATGATGGGTTTCAGGTCAAGCATTTTTGCAACAAAGCTTTTAAACGGATTTACCCTTCCGCTGCGGGCAATATATTTTAGGGTAGTTACACTCACAAAAACTTCAGATTTGGCAATCCATTGATTTACTTTATCGACGAGTTCTTGATGCGTATAATTTCCCGAATCAATTGCTTTCGCCAATCTTAAAACGATTAAGCCCAGACTGGCCGTTAATCTTTTCGAGTCAAGTACGCTTATTTCTTTTCTTGTTTGCCAGCCGATTGTTTTCGCAGCTTTTTTACTGTTTGAATAAGTTCCACTAAGTGCACTGCTTAATTGAACACTAATGATTGAATCGTA
>CAYNTB010000077.1:2562-3683 GCA_964399905.1 uncultured Bacteroidales bacterium
TTCAAAAGTAGGTTGAGCGGTGGTTGGATTCTTTTTGAGTGCAGACAGCTTATGATAAAAGTTTTCGGCATTCAGGGTTATTCTGTCCAAATAATAACTATCTCCAATGTGGATAGTCAGGGGAACCATATGTATTTGGTATTTTTCAATAATTTCATCCGGCAAATCACAGGTAGAATCGGTGACAATTGCAATAGAAGCTTTACGGTTTGTCATAACCTGGTTCTGCATCATCATATCATCCACTTTCTGATAGGTAATTTCACCATATTGATGTAAAATTTCAAAAAGATCTGCGGGCTGATCAGTATGAATATGGATCCTGAGTTTAGAAGGCGAACCGGCTATAACAAGTGAATCACCCATGTGATTTATATGGTTTCGGATAATTTGCTTTTCCAGGCTTGATCCCGCAAGCATTGCTTCTGTACAATATCTGAAGTTTACAATTTCATGCGAAATAGATTCTGCTTCAGTTGATTGCACTTTAATGATGTTTCTGGCTGGTAATATTTTTTTGATTTCACCATGTTTGAAAAAATCAATCATCCCTTCCAGAAAAACAACAAAACCTTTGGCACCTGAATCAACAACATTGGCTTTTTTTAAGACCTCTAATTTTTCGGTTGTTTCTATGAGTGATTTTTTTGCAGATTGATAGGATTCTGTAATGAGTTTTGTAAAATCATCAAATTTATCCTTAATGGAATTTATATACTCAACCCACTCTCGCATTACCGTAATCATGGTTCCTTCAACAGGATTAGAAATGGCCTCGTAGGCATATTTGATGGATTCGTTGAGAATTGCGGCAAATGAATTCACATTAACCGTTTGTTCAACCTTTATCTCATTACTGAAACCGTATAAAAACTGTGCAAAAATAATACCTGAATTTCCTCTCGCCCCAACTAAAGCAGCATTCGCAATGGCATCTGCAGTTTGCTTTAAATTATTGGTCGGGATCGACGTATCAATAATTGCACGCATGGTGGATGCCAGATTGGTTCCTGTATCTGCATCGGCTACAGGAAATACATTGATTTTGTTCAACAAATTTTGATTGTCAAAAATTCGCTGTGCACCGGCTAAAAAGCTATAGTATAGCTGCTTCCCGTCCA
>CAYNTB010000077.1:3693-8347 GCA_964399905.1 uncultured Bacteroidales bacterium
TATTGTTTGGTATATAGATAGACAAATTAGTTGTTTTAGTTTATGGTACAGCTGCAAAGATAATCAAACCTAAAAATATTCAAATAACAAATACATTCATTAAGATTTTGATATTCAATTACATAAAAAATAATGCATTTATGTATATACTTATTTTACAGTTAGTTATATCGGTTAAATTGTTGAATTAAAATAATTTTTGAGAAGATCGCCAACACTATTAAATCCTTATAATTAACAATAAATTTTTTAGGATATAATAAGAATGACGAGCTAAATAATTAATATATTTGCAATATATATATTAAGTCTGAAACCATTAAAGTAAAAAGTAGTTTAATGGTGATAGAGGTTTATCAGAAGATTAGGGTTCAAATTCCTAAATTTCTAAAATTATTGATCAAAAAATTTTAAATATGAAAAGATTATCATTAGTCATCACCTTATTGTTCCTCTCAACAATTTGGGTAAATGCCCAGGAAAATAAGGAGAGTAATCCCAATGCACCGCAAATAAAATTTGAAAAACTGGTTCACGATTACGGAAAAATACTTAGAGGAAGTGATGGTAAATCAACATTTAAATTTACGAATAATGGCAAAGAACCGCTTATTCTTTCAAGGCCACGTTCATCCTGTGGATGCACTGTTCCTACCTGGCCCAAAGAACCTATATTGCCAGGGAATTCTGAGGAGATAGAGGTTACTTACAATACCAGCCGAACAGGGGCATTTATGAAAACCGTTACCATTATGTCGAACGCTACAACACCGATCGTGGTTTTAAAGATTCAGGGTGAAGTTGTTGACAAAATTACCGATGGGACCCCTAAAAAAAATAGTGGCTCAGTGCCAAGCAAATAAATAAACCTAATTAATCATTCATACCTTTAATAAAGGTAAAATACTTCGATTATAATGCCAAAAATTTCATTAAAAGGGCAAAGAATGCCTGAATCACCGATTCGTAAATTGGTGCCATATGCCGAAAAAGCTAAAGGCAGAGGGATAAAAGTACATCATTTGAATATAGGCCAGCCTGATATAAAAACACCAGAAGTAGCATTGAATGCCATCCGGAATTTTGATCAAAAGGTTGTTGCATACAGTCATTCTGCAGGAATTTTATCGTATCGACAAAAACTTGTGACCTATTATACAAAACATAATATTCATATCGGACCGGATGATATAATTATTGCCGCCGGGGCTTCTGAAGCCATTCTATTTGCCATGCAAACCTGTCTGGATCCCGGAGATGAAATTATTATTCCGGAACCTTTCTATGCCAATTACAATGGTTTTGCAATAAACTCAGGTGTTACAGTAAAACCTATATTTTCAACTATTGAGAGTGGATTTGCATTGCCGAAGATGGAAGAATTTGAGAAAGCAATTACGCCAAAAACGAAGGCCATATTAATCTGTAATCCGAACAACCCCACAGGTTATTTGTACTCAAAAGATGAATTGGAAGTATTGCAACGACTTGTTAAAAAGCATGACCTATACCTGATCGCCGATGAAGTTTATCGGGAATTTGTTTACGACGGGCATCAGCATTATTCAGCAATGTATCTGAAAGAAATAGAAAACAACGTAATTTTAATTGATTCTGTTTCTAAAAGATATAGTGCTTGTGGTGTTCGGATTGGCTGCATGATTTCGAAGAATAAAGAAGTGATGAAAACTGCATTAAAATTTGCTCAGGCACGGCTGAGCCCGCCTACATTCGGTCAGGTTGCTGCAGAAGCCGCTATTGAAACTCCAAATTCTTATTTTGAAGAAGTTTCTGCCGAGTATATTGCACGAAGAAATGTCGTTGTAGAAGGTATTAATAAAATTGAAGGAGCATTCTGCCCAAAACCGGCTGGTGCATTTTATGTAGTGGCCAAATTGCCAATCGACGATTCTGATAAATTTTGTCGCTGGTTATTGGAAGATTTTAATTATAAAAATGAAACGGTAATGTTGGCTCCCGCCTCCGGATTTTATTCAACCAAGGGCAGGGGACTGGACGAAGTTAGAATTAGCTATGTACTAAATTGCGATGACTTAAGAAGTTCAATCAAATGTTTGGATGAGGCCCTGAAAGTGTATCCGGGTAAAACGAATTAATTTATATTTCACGAATCAATTATTCAAAATCAGGGTAGAGTAAGTATTTTGCCCTGATTTTTTTATATTCATCAAGTCCTTTAAGCCAAGCAGCCCTGATTTCTTTTTCAGACCAACCCTCAATAATCTGATTTCTCAAGTTTTTCTGTCCGGATAAATTTTCAAAATAATTATTAAAAAAATCAGTTTTTTCGTGAAGATCAGCATAGAATTGCAAGAGCCAGTGCAGTTGTATTTTACCCGCTGTTGATTGATAATTTCTTAAATCCAAACCAAAACATTGTTGGCCTTTTAAGGGTGGATTGATACTGGCACCGGGTATGCTTTCCGGAGTAAATGAAAAGGATTTATCGCTAAATTCGGGATGTCCGATAATTTCAAAAGGACTTGGGGTTCCCCTGCCAACACTAACAACCGTACCTTCGAAAAAAGCCAAAGAAGGGTAAAGCCGGACTGCATTAAAAGATGGCAGATTCGGTGAAGGTGGCACAGGTAAATCAAAAGTAATATCATGAGAATAACCTTTAACCTTAATAACCGTTAAATCACATTTTAAATTATTAGCCAGCCAGGATTCTCCGTTTACCATCAATGCATATTCACCGGTGGTCATACCGTGTACAACAGGAACCCTGTGCAGGCCCACAAAGGAAGTATGCTGTTGTTCCATGATCGGGCCGTCCACATAATAACCGTTTGGATTGGGGCGGTCGAAAATGATGAGCGGGATTTTAAATTCGGCACAGGCCTCCATGAGGTAGGTCATGGTTGAGATGTAGGTGTAAAATCTAACCCCAACATCCTGTATGTCAAAAATCACAATATCAACTCCTTCTAAATCATCAGCAGTCGGTTTTTTATGATTGCCATAAAGTGAGATAATAGGCAAACCGGTTTTTGAATCAATCTGATCCTCAATTATTGCCCCATCAGATTTATTACCCCTGAACCCATGTTCGGGACTAAAAACCTTCAATATATGCACACCATTGTCAAGCAAATGATCCACAACATGTTGTTGGTTCAATAATGAAGTGTGGTTAGCAACAATCGCAACTTTTTTATCTTGGAGCATCGGAAGATAAAGTTCTTCCTGTGCTGCCCCAAATACCATATCGTCATAATCGATCAGGTAGGGTGGGAGGTTCTGTTCATGAGCATCACAAGCAAACAACATACAAATTGAGAATAAGAGTTTTGGGATCAGTTTCATTTTATATATTTGTAAAAAAAACAATGTGAATACTGCGTTATTTATTGCCAAAAGAATCAGTTCATCCCGAAAAAAAAGCTTTTCAAGGCCTATCATCCGAATAGCGATTGCAGGTGTCAGTCTCGGTATCGCCGTTATGATTTTATCAGTGGCCATTGTTACCGGATTCCAAATACAAATCAGAGATAAAGTTATAGGATTTGGTTCGCATATACAAATTAATAAATACGATTTCAATTCGTCGTACGAAGCAGATCCGATCAGTAAAAATCAACACTTTTACCCGAAACTGGAAGATGTTGAAGGGATCAGGCATATTCAGGTGTATGCATATAAAGCAGGTATCGTTAAAACAGAAGAAGAAATTCAGGGTGTTGTTTTAAAAGGGGTTGGAGCCGACTTCGATTTTACTTTTTTTAACAATAATCTTATTGAAGGAGAATCGCTTATCATTGATTCAACCGAGATTTCAACAGAAGTTCTAATCTCCAAAATAATGGCCACTGAATTGAATCTGAAACCGGGCGATGATTTGAGAATGTATTTTATTTCATCCGGGCAGAGTGGAGCCCGTGGAAGAAAATTCACTATTAAAGGTATTTATGAGACCGGTTTGGTTGAATTTGATGAATTGTTTGTAATTGGAGACATTAAACAAATCCAGAGGTTGAATCGATGGGAGCCTGACCAGATCGGTGGGTTTGAATTAATCCTGGATAATTTCAAAGATATTGACCGGCTCACAGATTTAGTGTATGGCGAAATCGGATACTCATTGAATGCCAGCAGTATAAAGCAATTGTACCCACATATTTTTGATTGGCTTCAACTCATGGATATGAACGTGATCATCATATTGGCCTTAATGATACTGGTTTCAGGAATAACAATGATTTCCATTCTTCTGATCATTATTCTGGAGCGAACCAATATGATCGGAATCCTAAAATCATTTGGAGCCAGAAGTTTGCTTATCAGGAAGCTTTTTATCTATCATGCCTTATACATTATAGGTTGGGGAATGCTATGGGGAAATATACTCGGTATAGGACTTTGTTTACTTCAGCAAAAATTCGGCTTCATCGGTCTCGACCAGGAATCTTATTATGTTTCGGTCGTACCTATTAATATGGATGTTTTGTCAATTGCACTTATAAATATTATAACCTTTATGGTTTGCAGCCTGATATTGATTATTCCTTCGATGATTATCGGAAAGATTTCTCCATTAAAGGCCATCCGGTTTAATTAATGCTCACATACTCTATATTTTACTTTTTATGCAAACCACATTCCCTTGTCTCAGGCTGTTCCCACCACCAGC
>CAYNTB010000078.1:0-2968 GCA_964399905.1 uncultured Bacteroidales bacterium
TATTGAAGAACTTAGTCCGATGTTGAATTCGAATCAGATTTTTGTGGAGCATCGGTATTTCGGAACTTCCTTTCCCGATAGCATCGATTATGATTACCTGACCATTGAGCAGGCAGCCAACGACCATCATCGCGTGGTGGAAATTTTTAAACCCTTTTTTACCGGAAAATGGATCAATACCGGAATCAGCAAGGGTGGGCAAACCACCATGTATCATCGTTATTTTTTCCCGGATGATGTAGATGCATCGGTGCCATATGTTGGCCCGCTCATGTTTTCGCGCGAAGATCCGCGTTTCTATCATTTCTTTGATACTGTTGGAACACCCGAGTGCAGGGCTGCCATTCATCATTTCCAGGAGATGTTGTTGAAAAATAAAAAAGAATTGCTCCCCAGGTTTATCGAAGGCAATAAAAAGGAAAAACAATCCTATCGCCCGGGCTATGAGTTTGGTTACGAATACATGGCACTTGAATATTCATTCGCCTTCTGGCAGTGGGGCAACGATTGTCATTCAATTCCCGATGAATCGGTAGGGCTGGACTCCATTTACCGCCATTTTGAAAAGGTGGTCGGATACGGTTATTTAACAGAACCTAAAATACCTGAAGATTACACCTTTATGGTTCAGGCCATGAAAGATTTTGGCTATTATGGCTACGATATTACAGAGTTTGAAGGATTGCTGGATGTAGTTAAAGAACACAACTATGATTTTGTGCTTCCCGAAGGATTGGAAATTGAATATCATCCAGAGCTCATGCAAAAAGTCAATAATTATCTCCAAAAACATGGCGATCATTTCATGTACATTTATGGAGGCAATGATCCGTATGCCTCTCAACAGGTGCAGTTAACAGGTGAGTGTGATGCGGTTAAATATGTATTGCCCGGCGGATCGCATTCAACCAGAATCAGAAATTTCCCTAAAGAAATTCAAGCGGAAATGTTCCGAAAACTGGAGGAATGGCTTGATATTGATATCACTTATGAATTCCCGGAAGGGAACACCAGAAGATAATAACATGATTTCCCACTTAAAAATAATCAGATGACCAATACTTCAGTACAAGACAAAAAATCATACATTTTATCCATCTCCATTATTGGAGCCTTATTCTTTATATTCGGCTTTGTAACCTGGCTGAATGGCACCTTAATTCCGTACCTGCAAATTGCCTGTGAACTTACCACTTTTCAGGCATTGTTCGTAACCTTTGCTTTTTACATTTCTTATACAGTGATGGCCTTGCCCTCTTCCTGGGTACTTAAAAAAACAGGCTTTAAAAATGGAATGATGGTCGGATTATTTGTGATGGCCATTGGTACGCTTCTTTTTGTGCCGGCAGCAATGGCAAGGGCTTTCCCTGTTTTTCTGATTGGCTTATTCATCATGGGTACCGGACTCGCAATTTTACAAACGGCTTCCAACCCATATATCACCATTATCGGCCCTGTTGAGTCGGCTGCAAAAAGGATCAGTATTATGGGCGTATGTAATAAAGTGGCAGGAGCGATTGCACCCCTTATTCTGGCTTATATTGTTTTAAGTGATGGTGATGAATTTGTTGAAAGTTTAAAAACAATGGATGATGCCGCGAAAGCCATTGCATTGGATGGATTGGCTGCCAGGGTTATCCTTCCTTACATCGTAATGACTGTTGTTCTGATAATGTTGGGATTGATGATTCGTTTTTCGCCCCTGCCCGAAATTGAAGATGAAGAGGAGCAGGATGATGATAAAAGCATTGGCAACAAAACGAATATTTTCCAGTTTCCGCAATTGGTTCTGGGCGTTCTGGCATTATTCTTTTATGTAGGCGCAGAAGTCATTGCGGGTGATACAATTGCAACTTATGGCCGGAATATCGGCATTTCAATTGATACTGCCAAAACATTTACCACCATGACACTGGGGGCAATGGTTATCGGATATATTATCGGCATTATCCTGATTCCGAAAAAAATCAGTCAACAAAAGGCATTGCTGGCCTCAGCAGTTTTGGGAATTGTTTTCAGTCTTTTTGCGATTTTTACACAGGGCATGGTTTCTATTACTTTTGTTGCCTTGCTGGGATTGGCCAACGCTTTGGTATGGCCTGCAATCTGGCCGCTTGCCATTCACGACCTGGGTAAGTTTATTAAAACTGGTTCTGCCATGCTGATTATGGCCATTGCAGGAGGAGCTTTATTGCCTTTGCTCTGGGGAGCCATTGCTGATAAATATTCATCACAACAGGCTTACTGGATATTGATACCCTGTTATGTGTTTGTATTGATGTATTCCCAAAAATGGCATAAGCTGAGGTCGTGGAGATAAGAAGTCAATCTCATGTGAATTAAACTGAAATTTAAAATAATTAACAAATGAAACCTACACTTTTAGTTCTTGCGGCAGGATTGGGAAGCCGATATGGTGGCGTAAAACAGATGGACAAAGTTGGGCCTTCGGGCGAAAGTATTATTGATTATTCAATTTATGATGCTATACGTGCCGGGTTTGGTAAAGTTGTTTTTGTGATCAACCAGAAAATTAAAAATGACTTTATTGAAATTTTTGAACCCAAACTGAAGGGCAAAATAGAGACAGCTTACGTATTACAACAAATCGACAAATTGCCTGAGGGATTTCAATGTCCAAAAGACAGGCTTAAGCCCTGGGGCACGGCCCATGCAATTTTAGCGGCAGAGGAAGCAGTTCAGGAGCCTTTTGCCGTCATCAATGCTGATGATTTTTATGGCGCAAATGCGTATAAAACGGTAGCCGCCTATTTGAAAACCATTCGCGCTGATAGTACAGATTATTGCATGGTCGGGTATGAATTGGGAAATACAATTACAGCGCATGGAACCGTTTCGAGGGGCGTGTGTATCGTAAATAGCCAAAATTATCTGATTCGTGTGGACGAACAAACCAACATCCAGAAAATGAATGGCATGATCGGCTATTATGAAGATGAAACGGACT
>CAYNTB010000078.1:3008-8342 GCA_964399905.1 uncultured Bacteroidales bacterium
GGTTTCGATGAATATCTGGGGTTTTACTCCGGGCTTTTTCGATTTTTTGGAAAAAGGATTTGTGAAATTTTTAAATGAGAAAATCAATGAGCCCAAATCCGAATATTTCATCCCGGTTGAGGTCACAAATTTAATTAAAAATAATCAGGCCAGGGTTGCTGTGCTCGAAAGCGATGCCAAATGGTTTGGCGTTACCTATCAGGAGGACAAAGCATTTGTAATTGAAAATATTAAAAAGCTCGTCGAACAAAACATTTACCCTGAAAATTTATGGGGTCGGAAATAGATGGAAGAAAAAAAACTTATTGAAATTGCATCTTTATTTTTGAATAAAAAGCCTGTTATTGGAGCCATTCCATTTGGAGGAGGGCATATCAATGATACTTTTCTGATTAAAGTTTCACAAAGCCGGCATGAATTCATTTTGCAAAAGATCAATAAGAATGTATTCAAAACTCCTTTGCATGTGGTTCACAACATAGAACGCTACCTGAACCATCTTCATCAGAAAAAGGAAGATCAATTGTTGTTCTACACACAGGAAAACGGGCTGTCCTAGTTTGTTTATGAGAATGACGATTAGTGGCGAATGTACAATCGGGCTGCCAATGCGGTCTCATTTGAAGTTATTGAAAAACCTGAGCATGCTTATGAAGCAGCCAAGGCATTTGGGAAAATGCAACGCTTATGCCTCGATCTTAATCCGAAAGATTTTTATGAAACCATTCCTGGCTTCCATAATCTGGACATAAGATATGAGAAGTTTGACAGGGTTCTTTCGTGCGGCGATAAGGAACGATTGTTCAATGCGGAAGAAGAAATTGAATTTGTGCTGGGTCAACAAAAAATAGCTGAAACAATAACGAGCCTTACAAAATCAGGGGATCTGCCTATACGGATCACACATAACGATACAAAGCTGAATAATGTATTGTTAGATCAAAAAACCGGCAAGGGTATTTGTGTCATAGACCTGGATACCCTCATGCCAGGAATTGTGCTTTATGATTTTGGGGATATGGTACGAACCTTTACAAGTCCGGTTGCCGAGGATGAAAAAGATGTGACCAAAGTGGTGTTGCGGGAAGAAATTTTAGAAGCATTGGCCAAAGGATATTTATCGGAACTTTCAGCCTTTCTGACGAAACCGGAAAAACAATATTTATTAATGGGTGCAAAATATATGATACTTATTATCGGTCTCCGCTTTCTGACAGACTACCTGCAAAATGATGTTTATTTTAAAACGAAATATGCGGATCATAACCTCGTGCGGGCCAGAAATCAATTTGCACTACTGAGGAACCTGGTTGACAATGAAGCAAGATTGAATTCAATAATATCAAAACATATTTAAATATTAGGAATTTAAAAACATGAGCCATGAAAAAAATGATGTTCCCGGTTTTAATGATGTTACTTACACTCTTATCATACAGCCAGGCAGATATTCCTGATTGGGAAAACCCGTTCATAATTGCGAAAAATAAACTTGCCCCGCATGCATTTTTCTTTCCTTACGAAACAGAGGAGCAGGCCCTAGATTTCAATTATAAAAACACATTTTATAAATCCCTGAATGGTGAATGGAAATTCAAATGGTCGAAAAACCCGGCTGAAAGACCGATCGGGTTTTTTAACCCGACATTCGATGTTTCAGCATGGAATAATATCAAGGTTCCTTCAAATTGGGAACTTGAGGGATATGGGATCCCGATTTATGTAAACCAGCCCTATGAATTTACATACGATCCAAAACCTCCTGCCATTCCACACGATTATAATCCGGTTGGATCATATCGTACAGAATTTCAAATCCCACGATCGTGGAAAGACCGGGAAGTAATCCTGCATTTCGGAGCCGTAAAGTCGGCCATGTATGTTTGGATTAATGGTAAGCAGGTGGGATATAGCCAGGGAAGCAAATTACCTGCTGAATTTAATATTACCCAATATCTGATAAATGGAAATAATAAGCTGGCAGTTGAAGTTTACCGCTGGTCGGATGGAAGTTATCTGGAATGCCAGGATTTTTGGCGAATCAGTGGCATCGAACGGGATGTTTTTTTGTATGCCATTCCGAAAGTTCATATACGGGATTATTTCGCGAGAGCAACTCTTGACGAGACTTATACAGAAGGAATATTGGACCTTGATGTCGAAATATTCAATAAGGAATTATTAAATACAGGCAAACAATTCTCACTCGAAGCAAGAGTTTATGATGCCCAAAAAAAGCTTTTTAAAACGGCATCATTCGATTTTGTGCAAGAGGAAAACCCCATCACTATATTGAAAAATAAGCTCATGCTTGGAAAAGTAAAAGCCTGGAATGCAGAGGAACCAAATCTTTATGCACTTGTTTTGCAGCTCAAAGATCATCGGGGAAAGGTGATTGAAAATACAGCTGCAAAAATAGGTTTCAGAACCAGTGAAATTAAGAATGGCCAGTTGCTTGTAAATGGGAAAGCCATTTATTTAAAAGGTGTGAACAGGCATGAGCATGATGAATATAGCGGACATGTTATTTCCCGCGAATCGATGCTGAACGATATAAAACTTATGAAACAGTTTAATATTAATGCAGTTCGCACCAGCCATTATCCGAATGATCCATATTGGTATGAACTCTGCGATGAATATGGGATCTATTTAATTGATGAAGCAAATATCGAATCGCATGGAATGGGTTACCGGCCAGAGCGGACACTGGGAAATAATCCGGACTGGGAACTGGCTCATCTGGATCGGATTCAACGAATGGTTCATCGCGACAAAAACCATCCTTCGGTAATTATCTGGTCGATGGGAAATGAAGCCGGCGACGGGGTGAATTTTGTAAAAGCCTCTGATTGGATACACCAATATGATCCGTCGCGCCCGGTTCATTACGAAAGGGCGTTGATGAATAAACATGTGGATATATACAGTCCCATGTATGCTTCCATTTCTTATATTGAAAATTATGCTAAAACGCATTCGGATCGTCCGCTCATTTTGTGTGAATATGCACACTCGATGGGAAACAGCACTGGAAACCTCCAGGATTACTGGGATGTTATTGAAAAATACAATCAGCTTCAAGGTGGTTTTATTTGGGATTGGGTTGATCAGGGGCTTGCCGAGACTGATGAAAAAGGAATGAGATACTGGACCTATGGTGGGGATTACGGACCTGAAGATGTCCCCAGCGATGGTAATTTTGTGATCAATGGCATTGTTTCGCCCGACCGGACCCCACATCCGGCCATGTGGGAGGTTAAAAAAGTGTATCAAAATATTGGATTTAAGCCTAAAGATTTAAAGCAGGGATTGTTTCTGGTCATGAATAAATTTGCGTTTACTGACCTTGATCAATATGAATTTAGATGGGAAATTCTTGAAAATGGATATAAAATCCAGCAAGGTGATTTTGATGTCAAAGGGCTTCAGGCCGGTGCGGAATGTGATGTTAAAATCAGGTTTGATCAACTGGATTTTAATGCAAGTAGGGAGTATTTTATAAATTTTTATGCACTTACCAAAATCCAAAATGGCTTGCTACCTGCTCATCATGAAATTGCCAGGGAACAGTTCTTATTGCCTTTTGGAAGCTATAAAAACAATGCTGAAATAACACAGGGAGAATTAGAATTGCAGCATACTGATGAGGATATTTTAATATCCGGACAGGACTTTCTGATCATCTTTGATAAATTAAACGGGCAAATAATATCTTACAATTATAAGGGGCGCGAATTATTCAGAAGCGGACCGGAACCCAATTTCTGGAGGGCACCCACCGATAATGATTTTGGCAACCGGATGGAACAAAGATGCGGAATTTGGAGAAAAGCAGCTGATAACAGATTCTTGGACGACCTTCAGGTTTTCACTGAAAAAAAACAGGAAATAAGCATTCAATATGATTTTGAATTAACAGATGTAAGGTCAAAGCTGCGCATCACCTATAGCGTTAAAGCTTCCGGTGAAATTGAAGTTGAAAATCATTTTAGTCCAGGGATTAAGGGCTTGCCTGAATTACCTCGATTCGGGATGAAAATGGTATTTCCGGTAACTTTTGAAAATATTGAATACTATGGCCGCGGACCACAGGAGAATTATATCGACCGGAATACGGCCGCTTTTGTTGGAAGGTATAAAAGCAATGTTGCCGAACAATATTTCCCCTACGTCAGGCCACAGGAGAACGGATATAAAACCGAAGTTCGTTCATTTAAAATATTCAGCTCTTTAAATTATGGGGTTGAATTTATTGGTGAACCTGATTTTGGATTTTCGGCCCTGCATTACTCAATTCAGGATCTGGACCAGTTAACAAAGCAAAACTATAAACATATTAATGATATTAGGGCCCGTGAAGAAGTTTATGTAAATATTGATTATAAACAAATGGGCGTAGGTGGAGATGATAGCTGGGGAGCAAGGCCACACGATCAATATCAGCTATTTGCGGCTCCCTATATATTTAAATTCCGTATTCGTCCAATAACTTTATAAAAGCAAAATCAATGACTAAAAACGAAAAAACCAAAAACACCATCGCATTTGCCATCATAACCGGACTCTTCTTTATGTGGGGCTTTGTTACTGTGCTGAATGATATACTCATTCCTTATCTAAAAGGGGTTTTTGAATTGAACCATACCAAAGCCATGTTTGTGCAATTTGCTTTTTTCGGCGCCTATTTTATCGGATCGGTGCTGTATTTTATCATTTCTGCCAATTATGGCGATCCCATCCGGAAAATTGGATATAAAAATGGAATTATTGTGGGTTTGTTGATTTCGGCCACAGGAAGTGCTTTGTTCTATCCGGCGGCGCATTTTCTGATGTATGGTTTTTTCCTGGCAGCTTTATTTATTATGGGTCTTGGATTCACACTTTTACAAATTGCCGCAAACCCCTATGTAGCCATATTGGGTTCTGAAAAAACAGCTTCCAGCAGGTTAAATCTTTCTCAGGGATTTAATTCTTTAGGAACAACCATCGGCCCTTTAATTGGTACAGGGTCCATACTTATACTTCACTGGTATTTTTTTGGTGTTGGCGGTTTTAATTAAGTTGTCCAATATTCCACGATTTACAAAAAGTGAGCCCATTGAGAAAGGTTTGGGCGTATTTAAACAGCGGCATTTGGTATATGGCATCATTGCTATTTTTATGTATGTAGGCGGGGAAGTAAGTATTGGAAGTATCATGATCAGTTATCTGGGATTGGAAAATATTGCCGGATTGGGAGAGTCGGATGCGAGTAAATATGTCGCTTTTTATTGGGGCGGATTGATGATCGGAAGGTTTATGGGGGCCATTTCATTAAGCAAAATGAAGACT